>JALRFB010000100.1 GCA_023256555.1 Sediminibacterium sp.
AAAGCAGCACCCACAATGGCACTTTCACAAATGGGAGTATTACGAATTCTTTGTTTGCCAAATTTTTCAACAAAACCTTCTGTGACTTTGAATGCACCTCCATACTCTGCAATATCCTGACCCATGATCACCATTTCAGGATAACGATCCATGGTTTGCATCAACGCATCACTAATTGCTTCGATAAATCTTTTTTGTTGGAATGGACCCAAGCTATCTTTATTCGCAAAAACATCTTGATAAATTTGTACTCCTGTATCAACAGATGGAGCAAATACATCCGCTAGTTCTTCCTCTATAGAAGGAGTGAATGGTGCAGGCTCCATGGCAGTAGCTAAATCTTTTTCTATTTGGTCTTTGATATCATTTCTGATTTCAGCTACCTGCATTTCATTCAAAATACCTTCACTCACTAAATATTGTTCATAATTTTTAATGGGATCCTTTCTTGACCATGCTTCCATTAAATCTTTTGGAACGTATTTTACACCACTCGCTTCTTCATGACCACGCATTCTAAAAGTCATGCATTCTACTAAATAAGGCTTTTGATTATTGATGCAATATTCTCTTACACCCTTAATAGTTTCATACACTTCAAGAATGTTGTTGCCATCAATTTTAATGCCTTCCATTCCATAACCCTTAGCACGATCCACCAAGCTTTCGCAAGCATATTGCTCATTAGTTGGCGTACTCAAGCCGTATCCATTATTCTCGATAATAAAAATGACTGGAAGATTCCAAACAGCTGCGACATTCAACGCTTCATGAAAATCTCCTTCGCTAGTACCGCCGTCTCCAGTGAATGCAAGCGTAGCTTTTAATTGACCTCTTTGCTGATAAGCCAAAGCCACTCCATCTGCAATGGCCAATTGTGGACCCAAATGTGAAATCATACCACAAACATGATTTGCTGCAGAACCAAAATGAAAACTTCTTTCTCTTGCCTTACTGTAACTATCTCTATCGCCCTGCCATTGCTTAAATAAATTAACTAATGACATATCGCGCGACGTAAACACACCTAAATTTCTATGCAAAGGCATGATCCATTCTGTAGGATCCATTGCTAAAGTTGCTCCTACAGCAATTGCTTCTTGACCAATTCCACTAAACCATTTGCTTATTTTGCCTTGACGAAGTAAAACCAACATTTTATCTTCTATCATTCTTGGCAAAACCATAGAACGGTACAAGTGAATTAATTGTTGATTGTCTAGAGATCCTCTCTTGAATTCCATCAGGCTTAAATTGTTGCACCAAATTTACCAAATAAAGCCCATAAAAAACCCTCCTTTTGGGAGGGTTTAAATCTTATCTCTTATAATTTAGTCTCTTGAGTTTAGCTTACTCAATAACTTCAATATTTCTAAGTACAACCAAACCAAAGTAACTAACAAACCAAAGGCGCCATACCATTCCATATACTTAGGTGCCCCCATTTCTGCAGCTTGTTCAATAGCATCAAAATCTAACAATAAGTTTAATGCTGCAATACCAACAATGAATAAGCTAATGCCAATGCTTAACGGAGAGCTATCAAAAGCAAATCCCATGTTCACTCCAAATAAGCCTAAAATCCAAACAATTAAATAGAACAATCCGATACCCATTGTAGCACTCATAATAATTGAACGAAACTTATTGGTAACATTGATGATTCTAAAATTGTACAATAAGAACATAGCTAAAGCAACACCCATTGTTAATCCTACTGCATGAAGGATTAAATTAGGGTAAGACTTAGCAAACATTTGATTAAAGAAAGCACTTATACCACCAATAAACAATCCTTCTAAAATACCATAAGCAGGTACAATATAACCAGCCCATGTTGGCTTAAACATGATCACTAATGCTAAAATAAATCCTCCGATAGCCCCTACCATCATTAAAGTAGTAGCTGTTTGAAAATTGCCTTCTGCATAAATATTCCAAATAAACATTGCAGAAGCTATTACCATCAATAATAAGAATCCGAACTTATTCATGGTACCTCTAATGCTCATAACGCCAAAAGATCCTGCAGTTTCATGCAAACTTTTATCAAAAATCTTTTCGGTTAATGTTGGATTACCTGTTTTAAATGCTGACATAAAATATAGTTTTAATTAACTACAATAAAAATACATAATACTTCACGAAAAATAATCAAGCCCTACTATAAAAAATAGTTAATCCTATTTTTTCAAACCAGGATAGCTGGTTAATTTACGAAATTGGTAATGCGGATTGCGCTTTAGCAAAGCAATCATGGTAGCCAATTTTGCAGAATCTGCACTTGCTCTAAACTCATGATCATGCATTAAAATAACCAAATGATTTTTAGTCTTGGTTTTGTTATGTAAAAATAGACTATCTGCAAATGCTGCTATTTTTTCTGGTGCATCAATTGGTCTACCAGATTTATTAAAGCGCCATTCCATATCCCAACCCACCACATTCAATCCAACACTATCCATTTTTTTTACCAAGGGTCTTACTAAACCACTAGCTCTTTTAATTTTTGCTGTATTCCACGCATTGTTACCTGGAAGCCTTGTAATATTATTATTGGTTTGGAGTATTTTTTCTGCTTTTAAAAAATCTTGCAAAGCCGAATCAGCTTGGTGATAATAGTTAATGTAGTCACCATAAAAAGCATGCGAATAACTATGATTTGCAATTTCGAATAATGCCTTATTGGAAGAGATTTTTTTATATAAATTTCTACCAAAACTATTTCTTGATTGGTGAAAAGCTACTTCAAAAAAAGTAGCAGCTACTTGTTGACGTTCACAAATAGCAACACAATTACCTGTACCTGGCAATGGCCCATCGTCAAAGCTTAAATACACATATTTTGCAAGACTATCTGACTGTATTGGAGTAGGTTTAAAAACAGGAACTTCAGCAGCATTGATTTGCGTAAAAAAATGAGCTAGAATGTAAATAATGTATCCAATCATAAATACCCCCTTTGGAATGGCCGCAAAGTTAGCTAAGAAAAAGGTATTTTAGACATAAAAATGAAGGTTTTGCCCCTTGATGCTTTACCTTTGCAGCAAACGGCTCAAAATGCAAAAAGATATTGTTTTACAAGATGTGGTGATCAAGTTCGCGGGTGATAGTGGAGATGGAATGCAATTAACTGGTCAACAATTTACCAATAATACTGCTTTACTAGGTATCGACTTAGCTACATTCCCGGATTTCCCAGCAGAGATCCGAGCTCCTATTGGTACTTTACCAGGCGTTAGTGGATTCCAATTGCATTTTAGTTCTGACAGAGTGTATACTCCAGGTGATATCTGTGATGTATTAGTAGCGATGAACGCAGCTGCCTTAAAAGTGAATTTAAAAGGATTAAAGAAAGGCGGAAAAATTATAGCCAATATTGATGGTTTTGATGCAAAAAATTTAAGACTCGCTGCATATCCAGAAGGAATCAATCCATTAGAAGATGGAAGTTTGGATGGATATGAATTAACCAAGGTGGATATTACTAAATTAACCAGAGAAGCATTAAGCGCTTACACTGAGTTAGGTAATAAAGAAAGAGACCGTGCCAAAAATATGTTTGTATTGGGTTTGATTTATTGGTTATACAATAGAGATTTAGATACGACCATTGAATTCTTAAAAGAAAAATTTGGTAAGAAAGAATATATTTTAAAAAGCAATATCGATGTATTAAAAGCAGGATATCATTATGGAGAAACTGCAGAATTATTTAATGCAAGATATAAAGTGGATAGAGCAAAGATGGAACCAGGGATGTATAGAAGCATCATGGGTAATCAAGCTTTATCTATGGGATTAGTAGCCGCTTCACAAAAAGCAAAGCTCCCTTTATTTTTAGGATCTTATCCTATCACCCCCGCTTCAGATATCTTACATGAATTAAGTAAGTATAAAAATTTTGGTATTCGTACTTTTCAAGCAGAAGATGAGATTGCAGGTATTGGTGCTGCTATTGGTGCGAGCTATGGTGGGTCTATTGGCTTAACCACTACTTCTGGACCAGGTATGGCATTAAAAACAGAAGCGATTGGATTAGCTACTATGCTAGAAATTCCATTGGTCATTGTGAATATACAAAGAGGTGGACCTTCAACAGGATTACCAACTAAGACTGAACAATCTGATTTATTACAAGCTTATTATGGTAGAAATGGTGAAGCACCAATTCCAGTAATTGCAGCTTCTACGCCAAGTGATTGTTTTCATATGGCTTATGAAGCAGTAAGAATTGCTTTGCAACATATGACTCCGGTGATTTTACTAAGTGATGGATATATTGCCAATGGTGCGGAGCCTTGGAAATTTCCGAACGCCAATGAAATACCTGATATAGCAGTAAAATTCAAAACAAATTTAGAAGAAGGAGAAGCGAAATTCTTGCCTTATAAAAGAGATGAGAAATTAGCAAGACCTTGGGCTATTCCTGGCACCAAAGGATTGGAACATCGTATTGGTGGTATTGAAAAACAACACGAAACAGGTAATGTAAGCTACGATAGTGAAAACCATCAGTTCATGGTAAAAACAAGAGCTGCTAAAGTAGAGAAAATTGCAGACTATATTCCTCTACAAACCATCGATAGTGGTGCTGATAAAGGAAAAGTAT
>JALRFB010000101.1 GCA_023256555.1 Sediminibacterium sp.
TAAGGTAAAAAACCTTTATGCATTTTTAATAATCTAATAATAGTGGCTTGGTCTCCTGATAATTTTTCTACCCCTTGCTTGCCAATACCAATATCTAATTTATTTCCTTCTCTTATTTTCTTCACAAAAGCTTCATCAATATATTGACCAATATGCAAATGAGTGAATACTTCATTTTTATATACCAATCCTTGATGCAAACCATTTACAATAACTACATATCCTAATTCAGATTCTCTATAAACCTGAACTTTAACCTTATCACCTTCTTTTACAGTAAGATGATCATTACTAATTTGCTTATCAATTTTCTCTGTAGCAGCTACCCTGCCAGTTTGTGCGTCAATATATAGCTTCACTAAATACTTACCACCAATTCTCATGGTAGAAAGTTGTTGAGATACAGGTACAAACAAATCCTTCATTAAGCCCCAATCTAAAAACGCACCCTGTCTGGTAACTGATACTACTTTTAAAGCTGCAATATCTCCCACAACTGCCAATGGTTCTTGGGTAGTAGCTATTAAACGATTATCTGAATCATGATATACAAATACACTAATTGTATCTCCGACCTGTAAGCCAGAAGGAACAAATCTCTTGGGTAAAAGAATGCCTTCTTCACCATCATCCATATAAAACCCAAAGTCAACTTTACGATCTACTCTTAATAAATTAAACTCACCCACTTTAACGGTTGACATATTCTTGTTTTATTTAAATTTAGAACAATTCCGGTTGTTCATCATTAGGATCTTTGATGATCACTTTATTTTCCCATTCCATTTCGATGGTTTTACTAAAGTCAACTAATTTAGTACCAACTGCCTTAGTGCCCATAACATCCACCATTTTGCTTACTTTAAACTTAGCTTTTCTTATTTGAGCACCTCTGCCAGATTGAACTACCAAAATGGGTTCAATATGGGTAGTTACAGCTGCCAGATAATTACCTGGCCCTTCTTTAATAAAGGAGAAAGGTGATTTAAGTGTGGTTGTTTCAATTTTAAAGCGTTTTATATTGTATTGTAACTTATCATTATCTAAATAGACTGCTGTAATTATCTTTTCAGGATTAAATTTCTCTATAAAAATTACTTTCTCAGGATCAAATCTCTGAGTTTGTTCTGTATCAGTTACTTCGTAATAACCATCTTTGGTGATGACCAATAATTTATCATCTTCGAAACTACCTAAATAAATGCCTTTCTCTTCTGTATTTAATCTTCCAAACTTATCGTCAAACCAAAGTTTTCTGCCAACCAATGTGCTTTTGCCTGCTTCTTTAAGTTTAACAGTTTTTATAGGATATTTAGTTACTTGATTACCTACACTACTTCTACCTTTTACTTCTAAAGTTTCAAAGAAAAAATCAAATTCTTTTATTCTAGCAGAACAATTAGGACTCAAAATAATTTTTACTGATTCTGCCTCACCATTAGGATTAACCGTAAAATAATGTACTTTAGATTTTTCTGCAGACTTTGCTAAAGGATATTCCTTGTCTCTTGTCACCCCAGTTACATTAAATCTTTTTGCATAACTTATACCAGAAGCTCCATCAACATACATCATATTATATGTAGTACGTTCATCATTTTTTTGGAAAACAGCAGCATGTAAAATGTCTTTTCCAATAAAGGTTTTATCGGAAACTTTTACCACTTTCATTATTCCAGATTTGGTAAAAGCAATAATATCATCATAATCTGTACAATCGCATAAGAATTCATCTTTTTTGAGAGAGGTGCCGATAAAACCTTCTTGCCTATTGATATATAATTTGGTATTAGCAATAGCAACTTGTTTTACTTGAATGGTGTCAAATTCCTTAATCTCTGTTTTACGTTCTTTGCCTTTACCATATTTCTTTTGCAAATTCTCGTAATAGCTAATAGCATATTCTACTAAATTGGCTAGGTTGTTTTTAACCTCTTTAATATTTTGCTCTATGTCTTTGATTTGCTGAATCAGATCTTCAATATCTAATTTATAGATACGTCTTACAGGCTTGTCTGTTAACTTTAACAAATCTGTTCTTTCGATAGGCTTTTTGAATTTCTTTTTAAATGGCTCAAAAGCTTTATCAATAGCGTCAATTACTTTATCCCAGTTTAAATGTTTTTTCTCTAGTTCTTGGTAAATCTTTTCTTCGAAGAAGATTTTTTCTAAGCTAGTGAAATGCCATTTTTCTTCTAATTCTTTTAATTGTATTTCTAATTCTTTCTTTAATAATTCTTTTGTATGATCAACAGAGTATTTTAACAATTCTGTGGCACCCACAAAATGTGGTTTTTGATCTATAATAATACAAGCATTTGGAGAAACACTTATTTCACAATCTGTAAATGCATACAATGCATCAATGGTAATATCAGGAGAAATACCAGTAGCTAAATCAATTTGGATCTCCACTTCTGCGGCAGTAACATCTGTTACTTTTTTAATTTTAATCTTTCCTTGATCATTCGCCTTGGTAATACTTTCCATCAATTGTGTTGTAGTTACACCAAATGGAACATCTTTGATAATCAATGTCTTTTTATCTAACTCTTCAATATGTGCTCTGACTCTAATTTTTCCACCACGCTTACCATCATTGTAATTGGAAGCATCTACCATACCACCAGTTTGGAAATCTGGTAATAATTCAAACTTTCTACCTTTTAAATATTTTACACTTGCTTCTAATAATTCATTGAAATTATGAGGTAATATTTTAGTAGACAAACCAACTGCAATGCCATCAGCGCCTTGTGCCAATAATAAAGGGAACTTCATTGGAAGTGTTACTGGCTCTTGCTTACGACCATCGTAACTTAAAGCCCATTCTGTGGTTTTGGGATTAAAAGCCACTTCTAAGGCAAATTTGCTTAATCTAGCTTCAATATATCTCGAAGCTGCAGCAGCGTCACCCGTTCTAACATCACCCCAGTTACCTTGAGTTTCTACTAATAAATTCTTTTGACCAATATTCACCAATGCATCTCCAATACTTGCATCACCATGTGGATGGTATTGCATACTTTGTCCAATAATATTAGCAACCTTATTGAATCTTCCATCATCCATTTCTTTCATGGCATGCAAGATTCTTCTTTGAACAGGTTTTAAACCATCTTCAATAGCAGGAACAGCTCTTTCCAATATTACATAAGAAGCATAATCCAAAAACCAATTTTTATATTGGCCTTGAACACCAGATTCATTCTCTGTAACTCGACTTAAATTTTTCTCTTTTGCCATATTTATTATTAATTAGAAGACACTATAATCTATAAGTGTCTTCGCTTCCATCTTTCAAACTATTTAATTCAATAAAAACAATATCAGTGATTGCTTTTACTTCGTGCCAAATTTTTGCTGGAATAATTACTCTTGAAGGTGCTTTGATATTCAAAGTGCCAATTTCCTCAGTTTGAATATCTCTCCAGTTCAAAATAATTTCTCCTTGTACCAAAAGCATTTCTTCAGGATTTTTTCCTTGGTGAAGGCCTTTGTGATAATGCTGCCCACTAATGGTACCTGCCTTTCTATAAACCAATAAAAACTCACCAGATCTATCAGTACTAAAAAAATGTAATGCGCCTCTTTCATCTATCGCTTTAACATCAATTGCACTAACTTGAATAGACATAGTTATATTTTATTATTCTTCAATTACTTGATTAGATCCACCTGGCATTTGTACAACCATATCTTTCCAGCCTTTTTGCCAATCACCCACAAAAACGATCTTTCCTAACTCTTCTAATGCTTTTAAACGATACACTATAAAAGCATCTCCCGTTTTCACTTTCATCTTTGAAAGAATATTAGACAATGCACTTGGTAACTTTTGAGCATTCTTTGTCAATAAGGATAAAATTTCTTTGTCGTAAAAATTGATGTCCATATTCACCACTTTCTTACCCCCTTCTAAAAATTTTACCACTTCTTGTTCTGTACAAATCTTCTTCCACTCGTCAGGATCTAATTCGAATTCACTTAAAGTAATGGGTCTAGCTAACTTTTTTGCTTTTAAAAATTCTTTAGGTTGAATTTGGCTTAAATAAGTAGGATAAAATAATTGTCCTTTTTCGTTTAAAAATGGCAAGTTATTTAAATACAAAACATGCACCCTACTTTGATATTCTTTAAACTGACTCATTACCCAATAATAGCCACATACATCGTGTACATTTTGCCCCATCCAAATCCAAATAGATTCGTTTTCGTCATGGGTCAATGCATTTTGTAATTGATGTATGGTTAATCGATCATCTACAATATCTAACTGATCTGTATAGGGAGAATCGGCTAAAACTTTAGCCCACCAATCTTTTCTTAATTGAAAACCTTCGGTTTCATAGATATTTTCTAATGGACCTACAGCATAATCATCTTTTATTTCGACAATTTTACCAGCAAGTGTCTCATCTAATTCTATCGCTGCTTCCAATGCTGCAATATCTGCAGTATTAAATACTAAGTGTATCATGTGCTTTATCTAATTCAACTTTTAAATTATTAATAATAAACTCTTGTCGTTCAGGCGTATTCTTACCCATATAATATTCCAGCAAATGTTGAATATGATC
>JALRFB010000102.1 GCA_023256555.1 Sediminibacterium sp.
AGGCCTTCTATTCCTGCCGCCTATATAATGATTGAAAAAATCAATTAATCCCATTCGTCATTTTTTGTTTTTTGAATAGGCCTTAAGATTTATCTTTAAGCATATTAAAACAAACCATATGAGAAGACTGCTATTGGGTTTATTATTAATGGCATGCAGCCAATTTAATCTAAATGCTCAGGCTATCACTAGCCCCAAAGAACATTTTGGATTTTCTATTGGAGACAATTATCATTTAGCCACTTTTACACAAACAGAAGCTTATTTAAAAAAATTAGCTGCAGAATCTAACAAAGTTAAATTACAAGTTATTGGAAAAACAGAAGAAGGAAGAAATCATTATATGATGATTGTGTCAGATCCAAGTAATTTAAAAAAGCTAGCACATTATAAATCTATCTCTCAAAAATTAGCAAGAGCAGAAGGCTTGAGTAAAGAAGAAGCTGCACAATTAGCCAAAGAAGGAAAGGCTATAGTATGGATAGATGGTGGATTACACGCTACTGAAGTGGTTGGTATACACCAATGGATTGAAACACTATATCAAATTATTACTAGAAACGATGAAGAGACTAATAGAATATTAAAGTCTACTATTATTTTATTTGTGCATGCGAATCCTGATGGACAAGAATTAGTTTCTAATTGGTATATGCGTAATGCAGATACTTTAAAGAGAAGTACTAGTTTATTGCCAAGATTGTATCAAAAATATATTGGACACGATAATAACAGAGATTTCTTTATGATGAACATGTCTGAATCTAAAAACATGAGTCGTCAACAATATATCGAGTGGATGCCACAAGTATTATACAATCATCACCAAACAGGCCCTCCGGGTTCTGTTGTTGCTGGCCCTCCTTATAGAGACCCATTCAATTATGTGTATGACCCCTTATTGGTTACAGGTATAGATGCTTTAGGAGCTGCAATGAGTAGTAGATTGAATGCAGAAAACAAACCTGGTTATACCATGAAAAGTGGATCTGTCTACTCTACTTGGTGGAATGGCGGATTAAGAACTACTGCATACTATCATAATATTATTGGCTTATTAACGGAGATCATTGGTAATCCAACACCTATGAGTATTCCAGTAACGCCAGCAAGATTAATTCCCAATAGTGCAACTCCATTTCCTATCCAACCACAAAAATGGTATTTCAAAAATTCTATAGACTATTCAATCTCTTTAAACTATGCGGTATTAAATTATGCAGCTAGATATAAAGATGAGTTGTTAATGAATATCTATACCATGGGTAAAAAGTCTATTGATGCAGGTAATAAAGATACTTGGACCCTAAGTCCTAAGAAATCAGATGCATTGGCTGAATTAATAAAAGCTGAAAAGAAAGATACTAGACAAGACTCTATCGCATTGCCTTTATTTGATAAAGTATATAAGAATAAAGATTTAAGAGATCCTAGAGGATATATTGTAACAGCTAATCAAACTAATACAGCGATAGACTTTATTAATATTTTAATCAATAGTGGTATTAAAGTGCAAAAAGCATCTGCTGCATTTACAGTTGCTGGAAAAAGTTATCCAACAGGTTCTTATATTGTTAAAACCAATCAAGCATTTAGACCTCATGTAATTGATATGTTTGAACCACAAGATCATCCAAATGATTTTATGTATCCAGGTGGGCCTCCAGTAAGACCTTATGATGCAGCTGGTTGGACTCCTGCATTTACTATGGGTATTGAATTTGATAGAATTTTAGATGATTTCAATGGACCATTTGAAACCATTGCTTATGGGGATATTCAAAAACCAGTGGGGAATCTAAAAACAGCTTCAGATAAAAAAGCTTATACCATTAGTGTTAAAGAAAATGATGCATTTATTGTAATAAATGATTTATTAAAAGCTGAAGTAACTGTGATGAAAGATCAAAACTCTTTTATTATTCCTGTGAATGAAAAGAGTAGTTCTATTATTCAAAAAGCAATTAAAGAAGAAGGAATAAAAATTGATGAAGTTACAACTATATCCACCAATGCAAAAGTCCTAAAATCTTTAAGAGTTGGACTCTGGGACAAATACGGTGGATCAATGTCCTCTGGTTGGTTAAGATGGATTTTAGAAAAACATCATTTTGATTTTACCAGAATTTATGCAAAAGAAATCAATGAAGGAAACTTAAATGCAAAATACGATGCAATCATTTTTGTTGAAGGGGCCATTCCAGCAATTGTTCCTGAAGCACCTAGTCCATATGAAGAAAAAGAACCTGTTTTGGATGAAATACCTTCTGAATTTCACTATATGGTTGGGAAGATAAGTGCAGAGAAATCTATCCCTGCAATAAAAAGCTTTATAGAGCAAGGAGGTTCGGTGATTACAATTGGCTCTAGTGCTAACCTAACTTACCATTTAAAATTACCTGTGAAAAATGCATTAGTAGAAATGGTTGCTGGCAAAGAGAAAGCATTACCAGGTGAGAAATTTTATATACCAGGAAGTGTTATGCAAATGACAGTAGCTACTAATAATGAAGCTAACTGGGGAATGAAAGAAAAAACTGATGTATATTTTAATATGAGTCCAGTATTTAAAATACAAGCAGATGCAATTGCCAATGGTCAAGTAACTCCATTAGGATGGTATGCTTCGGCATCAACACTTAGAAGTGGTTGGGCATTTGGTCAGGCTTATTTACAAGATGGTGTAGCTGCGTTTAAAGCAAATATGGGCAATGGTAAATTATATGTATTTGGACCTGAAATTACATTTAGAGGTCAAACGCATAGTGCATATAAAATGCTGTTTAACCAACTGTACAAATAAAGAAAGGGGCTAAATAATTTAGCCCCTTTTTTTTATTTCGACATTATCATAATTGATGCAAACATTTTCACCCCATCAAAAAAGTTTTTCAATTTAATATTCTCGTTCTCTGCGTGCTGGTTATTATCGTGATTAGCAATGGGTACAGTAATAGGTGATGCATTCAAAGTTTTTTCAAAAACATATAAAGGCAAGCTACCTCCTAATGTTGGTAATATAACTGGAGATTCATTGGTTGCTTTTTGAATAGCTGTAGCAATCGTTTTTACATATACATTATCCATAGAGGTTTTTTGTGCATTGTATCCATCAGAAGCTACCACCATACAAATTTTATTATTTTGATTTCTTTGTTCATCAGTAGGCTCTTTATCTGTTACAAAAAATCCTTGTGCTTTAATATGATCAATGACTTTGTCTTGTTGTCTTTTCCAATCATTTCCTTTAACTAATCTTAAATCTATAGAAGCTATTGCTTTTGTTGGAATCACATTTGCCGAATACTTGCCAACACCAGCACTTTGTATACCATTCACATTTAAAGAAGGTAATTGTAAGGCGTCGTTTAATGCGCCAGCCCTCTCGGTAGCTTGAATACCTAATTCATTTTTAAGTTGCTCTTCTACTGCAGGAATTTTTGACAAAGCTTCTTTCTCTGAAGGAATTAATGGAGTCACATCATCATAAAAGCCTTTAATAGTAATATCTCCCTTATCATTTTTCATACTAGCTAATAATCTAGCTAATTCCATTGCAGGATTCAATACCCAATTTCCATAATGGCCTGAATGTAATGGTCTTTTTGGACCAAACACTGTTAATTCTAAATGGGTATCTCCGCGCACTCCCATTACCAATTGTTTTTTGGAAGACTGATGCACAGGGCCATCACAAATAATCCAAAGATTAGAACTTAAAATATTTTTATACTTATTTAATAAGGCTTCCAAATTAGGAGATCCGGCTTCTTCTTCCCCTTCAAAGAAAAATTTAATATTTACTGCAGGTTGAATGCCTAATTGTTTTAAAGTAGCATAAGCATTAACAATAGCCATTACACCCGCTTTATCATCAGAAGCACCTCTTGCATAAATTCTAGAATTAGGATCATAGTTATTTCCTTTTTCTGGCCAAGCAATTAATACTCCTCCTTTATCAATTGAAGAACTATATAAACTTGGTTTAAATGGGTGAACACCTTTATACCATTTACTAGTATCTACTGGTTGACCATCGTAGTGCGCATAAAAAATAACTGTCTCTTTGGCACCAGGCACTTTCACTTCTCCATATACTACTGGTGGAACATTTTCTTTTTCTAGTGTCAATAATTGAATATTCGTAATTCCTTTGTCTTGCATATACTGCATTAACCAATTCGCATTATCTTTAAGTCCTGCTGGATTAGCTGCAACATTAGGAATACTTAATAAACTAGTAAACTCTTTTACTAGTTGGTGTTGATTTTGATCAATCGCTTTATTGATTTTTTCTTGCTGTGTTTGAGCAAAAGAAATACTAGCTGACAGCAATACTACCAGAGATAAAATAGCTTTTTTCATAAGAAAGGTTTTAACCAAAAGGTTGTTCAATGGAAGGACTTAATTTAGAAAAGAAATGAGGACCATCTTCTGCAATGTATAAACAGTCTTCTAATCTTATTCCAAATTCACCAGGAATAGAAATGGTTGGCTCATCACTAAAACACATTCCAACAGCAATAGGCGTTTTGTTTCCTTTTACAAAGTTGGTCCATTCGTGTCCTTCT
>JALRFB010000103.1 GCA_023256555.1 Sediminibacterium sp.
ATATAAATTATATAGATTTATCCGATCCCTTATTTTTAACTGTTGCTGATAGATATGTTTTATCCGCTGAGGAGCAAGGAGCTTCAGAATCAGAAATAAATGCTACTAAAAATAAGGCAATAAAAGACGGTATAGTACCCAAAGAAAATTTTCTTTCCGTTCCTGTTTCTTTAGAATCAGACAATCCAACTACAAATAACACCCAGTATGTGGATCCGGGGAATGAACTTAAAAGCATTACCGAAGCTCCAGATAATTTTAAATTATCTCCTAATTTTACTTTAGGCATGCTTTCAAGTAAAGCAGTTTATGAGATGATTAAAATATATTTTAAGTAAATTCCCACTATGAAAACCTTCAACTACTTCTTCGCTATCATCTTCATCCTATTCGCTGCACTACAATACAACGACCAAGACCCATATTTATGGATCCCGATATACCTATACCCTGCTTATCTATGTATACAAGAAGCTAGAAATAAAAAAGTATTAAAAGAACTATACCAAACAGGTTTTATAGGATTCGGGTTGTATGCTATATACAAGATGTTTGATACCAATGGAATTATCGATTGGATAAAATACCATAACGCAAGCAGCATTGCTTCCACTATGAAAGCAGAAACACCATGGGTGGAAGAATCCAGAGAGTTTTTTGGATTAGTGATCATATTAACTATAATGGCCATCAACTATATAAAAACAAAAAAGGGTTCAAAATAAATTGAACCCTTTTTAATATGTATAGTTTTATTAATCTACTGCGCTCCTACTCCATAAAATGTTACCTGCTTTACTAAGTTACCGCTAAAAAATAAAGTAGCATTCTTACTAAAATTACCCACAGCACTTCCATTAAAACCTAAAGTAACAGTTGCATGAGCACCTGGAGCAATCACTGCACCTTTAGTATATTTTGGTGTGGTACAACCACAGCCCACCATTATATTCTCTAAAGTAATAGGTGCTGAACTAATATTTTCAATATCAACATTAAATTCTGTTGGTTTGCCGTAGGCAATAGTACCCATATTATAATTGTCATTCGTAAACTTCAATACTTTAGAAATATCTGTTGGTGTGGTTTGAGCATTAGCCCCAATAAATCCTAAAACCATTAAAGTTGCCAAAAATAAATGCTTCATAGTAGTAATTTATTGATTATCAATACAAATCTATTATAAAGTTACAATTTTAGCCTTATTTGAAAAAAACAATTAATTTTAAGAAGCTTATTGTAGCTACCCCCATAACGATTGCTTGCCTATATGTTTAGTTTAAACAAGATAGTAAAAGATGGTATTTTAGAAATTAGCTTCTCTACAGAAAACAGAGAAACTAAAATCTATACTATAACCAATTCAAAAGGAATAGCCATTTTGCAGGGCAAAATCACAGGTCAAACTCAAAGAACCTGTTTATATGTAGGAGATCTCAAAAAAGGCCAATATACATTTAGTATTGGTGATGATTTAATTGAAGAATTCAACATTCAATAACCAAAATTCCATTTGTTTTAATTTGATTAAATTTGATGAAAATCAGTTTAATTGAAACTCTCTATATTTTCAGTTGGCAAAGCACACGAATCTTATATCAAAGAAGGCGTAGATCAATTCACTAAAAGAATTGGACATTACTACCCAATTGATTGGCAATTGATAACACCAAGTAAACTAACAGATCCTGCTCCAATAAAAAAAGCCGAAGCGGAAACTATTCTTAAAGCATTAAATAAAACTGATATTCTAGTTCTGTTAGACGAAAAAGGGAAAATGCTTAGTTCTCCTGGCTTGGCTAAGCTAATTCAAAAGCAGGCTAATCAGAGTGCTCAAAGAATTATATTTCTTATTGGTGGAGCTTATGGTGTTGACGAAGAAATTAAGAAACGAGCCAATTTTACATGGAGTCTTTCTGAATTAGTTTTTCCGCACATGTTGGTTAGATTATTATTGGCAGAACAAATTTATCGTGCTTGTAGTATTCTAGCCAACGAAAAATACCATCACGAATAAATAATTCAATGAATATTACACTTATCATCACCATCATTACTGTTGCAATTTCCATTCTAGCTTTCTACAACGAGCCCTTAATGGATAAATTAATCTTTAATCCCTATACCGTACAAAGAAAAAATGAATGGTACCGATTTATTAGTTCCGGATTTATTCATGCAGATTTTATGCATTTAGCATTTAATATGTTTTCTTTTTATATGTTCAGCGATTATGTGGAGCAGTTTTTTAGTATGATTTTTGGAGCACAAGGATTGGCTTTATACATTATACTTTATATCAGTTCTTTGGCTATTTGTTTAATACCCACTTTTTTAAAACACAAACATCAGTATAACTACAATAGTTTAGGCGCCTCCGGCGCTGTATCTGCCATAGTATTTGTAGGCATCTTCTTACAACCCACCATTCAAATTGGCTTTTTTATTATACCTCCCATTATTCCAGGATTTATTTTTGGCCCAATTTACTTAGCAATTACTGCTTATTTATCAAAGAAAGGTCAGAGTGGCATCAACCATAGTGCACATTTATGGGGATCTATTTACGGAATTGTGTTCCTAATTATTACTGCAAAGTTCTTAGGTAATTATGATGCAGTTGGTTTATTCATTGACCAAGTTAGGGCTTACTTGCACTTATAAAAGCAAGCCTATTAAAGCATGGTAATTTTTAAAACCTGTTTTGTAGTATCAGTAATACGAAAACGATGATCAATTCTTTGTCCAACCACCCATAAAATCCTATCTCCAGAAGAGATGACTGTTGTCTTTTCTTTTTCTGCAGGACTTAATTTAGCAGCCCCTAGAAATTGATTGAGTTTCTTTTTCTTATTAATCCCTAATGGATAAAAATAATCACTAGGTTGCCAAGACCTCAATAATAATGGCCAATCTATTTTGTCAGCATCCAAACAAGCCATTTTTTTATTTGTTGGGATTTCGCCTAGAGCTTCTCTTGTTAATAATTGAATTTGTAAAACAGTATTTGTAGTTTCTAAATTACCCTCTCCATAAATCAACTGGTGTTCAAGATTGGCATTTAAAGGTACAATTTGAATAAGCTCTTTATATTTCACCAATTTATGCGTGTCGCTTACAATATAAGCACCAGAATTGGCAAGTAATAATTTATGAACTTCTACAATTTGTGCAGCCCTAAAACTTAATGATTTTATCAAGCCCCAGGTATAGGTTTCATATTGGCTCACTTTTAACCAATCAGCAATCTTGATACAATCTATTCCCTTTTGTTTCTTTTTAACTTTTTCCCAAAACTCTTCCACTGTTGCATCAATAATAATATCTGCTTCTTTTAATTTTTCAACAGTATTGATAATATTTCTTGAAGCATTAGTATATACCTGATTAATAGATGGTACCACTTGATGCCTTATGAAATTTCTAGTATAATCATCTTTCGCATTAGAACTATCTTCCACAAAATTCAAACCATGCTCTAATGCATAAGATTGAATCTCAGTTTTTGTAAAAGCTAATAAAGGTCTAGCTAAAGACAAAGCATCTTCTCTTAAAGGTGCAATTCCGGTTAAACCATGCAAGCCAGTTCCTCTAAACAATTGCATTAACACTGTTTCTACTTGGTCGTCTGCATGATGTGCAGTTAATAAAAATGCCGGCTGTTCTAATTGTTTGATAATTGATTCAAACCAAGTATACCTAATCTCTCTAGCAGCTTCTTGAATACCCATTTTATAGGCTTCTGCATATTTAGCAGTTTCAAATGATTGCACCATTACAGGAAAGCCCAATTGATCCCCCAATTGTTTTACAAAATGCTCGTCTCTTGTACTTTCTGATCCTCTTAATTGAAAATTGACATGTGCAATAGTACACTTTGCTCCAATAGTATGCATTAAATGGGCTAATACCACACTATCCACTCCGCCACTTACTGCCAATAAAAAATGGCTACGTTTTAAACGCAATTTTGGAAACTGCTTATCCCAATAGGCTTTAAAAGTCTCCAGTGTAAGCATAGTTATTTTTTCTGTTCTTTAGCCCAAGTATCTTTTAATGTAACTGTTCTATTAAAAACTAAATTATCAGGAGTACTATCAATATCTCTATAAAAATATCCTTTTCTTAAAAATTGAAATCTTGCATCTGCATGATCCTTCAATAATGCAGGTTCTGCATAAGCTTTTACAACACTTAAAGAATTTGGATTGATATATGATTTAAAATCTCCTTCTTCAGAAGACGGATCTTCTGAATTGAATAATCTATCATATTCTTTTAAAGTTACAGGCACAGCATGTGCTGCACTTACCCAATGTAAAGTACCTTTTACGTGAATTCCTGATGTATCAGAACCGGATTTACTATTAGCGTGATAAGTTACATAGACAGTGGTCACATTTCCTGCTGCATCTTTATCATAACTATCACAAGTAATTATATAAGCACTCTTTAATCTAACAGACAAACCTGGACCTAATCTAAAATATTTTTTAGTAGGTTCTTCCATAAAATCTTCTCGCTCTATCCAAAGTTCTTTG
>JALRFB010000104.1 GCA_023256555.1 Sediminibacterium sp.
CAGGAGAATTGGTGCGCATTCAAATGAAAAAAAGAGGCGTGGACGAGTTTAGTGCAGAGATGAAAAAAATCTTAAGAGCAAGCAACGAACGTGATATTGAAGCTTTTAAAATAAGCAAAAGTAGAGAAGCGGATATTTTAGCTAGAAGCCGTACGCATGCAAGTAATTTGAAATTGGCTATGAAGCTAAGTGAAGTTGAGTTACAAGCAGATGGCAAAAAAGCCACTTTCTTTTATACTGCTGATGATAGAATTGACTTTAGAGAATTGATCAGAATATTTGCCAGCGAGTTCAAGGTAAAAGTGGAAATGCGCCAAATTGGTATAAGACAAGAAGCAGCTAAATTAGGTGGAATTGGTAGCTGTGGTAGAGAATTATGTTGTAGTACTTGGTTACACGATTTTAAGAGTGTTAACACTACTGCTGCACGATATCAAAATTTATCAATCAATCAAACAAAACTAAGCGGTCAATGTGGTCGTTTAAAATGTTGTTTGAATTTTGAATTAGATACTTATTTAGATGCTCTGCAAGATTTCCCTGATTACGCAGATACATTACAAACAGCTATGGGTCAAGCTTTCTTAATCAAGAAAGATATTTTCAAAAATTTAATGTGGTATACCCTTCCAAACAATACAAAGCACTATCCTTTAACCATTCAAAGAGTTAAAGAAATAAAAAAATTAAACCAGCAAGGTGTTGTAGTAGAAGAATTACAAGCAGTAGAATTAACTAGCAATAAAGTAAAAGAAGTAGAGAACAGTTTTGTTGAATTGGTAGGACAAATTAGTTTGAAGAGTTTGGAGAAAAACGATCGTAGAAGAAGGGATCAACAAAGAAACGATCGTCCTAATAATAATGGACCAAGACCCAATAATGGGCCAAGACCAAATAATAACGGACCTAGACCCAATAATAACAATAATAGACCAAGACCCAACAATAACAGACCTCCACAAAATAAGAATAACAATAACGCATAAAAAAATACCCTCTAAATTCGAGGGTATTTTTTTAACTACTTTTTAGATTTTTTCAGTTTTACAATCACTACTCCGTGTTTATACTTTGCACCAAATTTTGCAATGGCCTCTGGCCCTTTGTATACATCCATACTTTCAATAGTAGCGGTATTTAATTTAACCACTTTTGCATAAGGTGTTTCTACACCATTCACAATATAAGCGGGCATTGCAGGATCGCTGTTTTTTGCTGAGGGGACATTTGTAGGTGCTTGTTGTTGAGCAGAAACTACAAAACTAAGAGCGATAAAACCGAAACAAATAATTAATTTTTTCATAAAAATGGTTTTGATTTTATTGATATAATTGTTCTAATTGATTGTTGGTGAAATCCATTAATGTTTTCACATAATTAGGAGAGAAATTAAATTCAATTCCAGCAGTTTTATATAATGCAGGTAAGGTTTTAGTGCCGCCTAAAGCCAATGCATTCATATAATTCTCCAAAGCTTGTTTTGGATTTTTTTGGTATTGCATCCACATACCAATAGCCCCAAGTTGGGCAATGCCATATTCTATATAATAAAAAGGCACTTCAAATAAATGTAATTGTCTTTGCCATCCTATTGCTCTAAAAGCATCTAAACCACTGTAATCAATACTATTGGTAGAAAACTCTTTTAATATATTTGTCCATGTGTTGGTGCGTTCTTCGATACTGTGATTAGGATTTTCATATACCCAATGTTGGAATTTATCGATAATAGCTATCCATGGGAAAATAGTAATGGTTCTCTCTAATTGATGTTCTTTGGCTCTATTTAAATCGGCTTCGTTATCAAAAAAAGATTGCCAATGATCCATGCTAAATAATTCCATGGACATACTGGCAACTTCTGCAATTTCCATTGGGTATTCTTTAAATGCACTCAATGATAAGTTGTGTGACAAGAAACTATGGATGGCATGTCCGCCTTCGTGTACCATTGTTGTTACATCACTCATTTGACCTGCTGCATTCATAAAAATAAATGGAGCGCCAGATTCTGCTAATGGACAATTATACCCGCCTGGGGCTTTTCCTTTTCTACTTTCTAAATCAAAATGTTTTAAAGAATTCATTTTTCTTAAACAATCTGCAAAGAATGGATGCAGTTGTTCAAAACAAGCAACCGATTTTTCATACAAATCTTTTCCATCAGTAAATGGTCTTAATGGCTTGGTGCCTGCAGGTTCAGCTTCTGTATCCCATGGCTTTAATATATCCAAACCCAACTTTTGTTTTTTTCTAGCGTATATCTTATCAATCAAAGGCAGTACATGTAATTTTACAGCTTCATGAAATTGAAAACAATCTTCTTTGCTATAATCAAATCTGCCTAACTCGACAAACTTATAATCTCTATAATTAGTAAAGCCAGCATTCAATGCTACTTGATGTCGCTTTTGGATTAAACTAGTAAACAAATCATGCATTGCCTCTTTATCCTGTAACCTTCTTTCTTGAATTTTTCTATAAACCGATTCTCTAATTGATCTGTCTTCACTCTCTAAAAATTGTGCAGCTTGCTGTAAAGTGTATTCCTGACCTTCATGTTGAATAGTCATTTTACCTGCAATGGCGCCATATTGTTGTTGCAAAACACTTAATTCGGCTTGAATAGCAATATTTTCAGTTCTAAATAAATCGATGCTTTTTTGCACAGATCGTAAATAAGTGAAATATTGTTCTTTATCTAATTCTTTGGTAAAGGGACAAGCAATTAATTTCTTATTTAAAGCATCTGCAAATGGTTGCATCTTTGGCTGAATTTCCATGCAGAAAAAATTAAAAGCTTCTTCCAAACTTTTATCTGTGGTATCACAAGTCATCTTGATCTGTCTCCAACAAGCATCTTCACTAATAAATGCCTCTAACTCGCTCAAATCTTGCAACCATTTTTCTAAACCCATTTTATCTTCCAAAGGTCTTTCCAATAGTTCTTTAAAATAAGGCTCCAAACAAGCCCAATCCGTTAAAACAAAGTCTTTGGGTAAGTAGTGGTGGGCTAATTTTTGAATGTCTGCCGTTCTGAGCATAAGATGAAATTTTAAGAGGCAAATTTACTACTTTTACACACTTTAAAAGGATTAAAAGTGGCCAATACCATACATTTATTACCAGATCATATAGCCAACCAAATTGCGGCAGGCGAAGTGATACAAAGACCAGCAAGTGCCGTAAAGGAATTGTTGGAAAATGCGGTAGATGCAGGTGCTACTAAAATTCAATTAATCATCAACGATGCAGGTAAAGCCCTTATTCAAGTAATTGATAACGGCAAGGGAATGAGTCCTCAGGATGCTCAAAATGCTTTTGGCAGACATGCCACTAGTAAAATAAGCACCATTGAAGATTTATTTCAAATTAGAACAATGGGCTTTAGAGGAGAGGCATTGGCATCTATTGCGGCAGTTGCACAAGTACAATTAAAAACTAGAAGAGAGGAAGACGAAACAGGAACAGAAGTGATTGTTGAAAATAGTAAGATCATCGAAGCTTCAGCCACAGCTTGTCCTATAGGTACAAGTATTAGCATGAAGAATTTATTTTTCAATGTGCCTGCTAGAAGAAATTTTTTAAAAAGTAATGCTGCCGAACTCAAGCATATCATTGACGAATTCACCAGAGTGGCCTTGGCATTTCCAGAAATATTTTTCAGTTTGAATAATAATGGTCAAGAAGTTTTTCATTGGGAAGGAGGCAGTTTCAAACAAAGAGCCATTCAAGTACTTGGCAATAGTTATAATACAAAATTAGTGGCTGTTGGCGAGCATACAGATTATTTAAATATTGCAGGTTTTGTAGGTAAACCAGAAACCGCGAAGAAAACAAGAAGCGATCAATATTTTTTTGTCAATAGAAGATTTATAAAAAGCGCCTATTTGCATCATGCAGTAGCCAATGCTTTTGAAGGATTAATTGCTAAAGAAAATTTCCCTAGTTATATTTTATATATTGATGTAGATCCAGCGCAAGTGGATATCAATGTGCATCCAACTAAGCAAGAAATAAAGTTCGAAGATGATAAAATTATTTATGCTTTTGTTCAAGCCGCAGTGAAACATGCATTGGCTCAATTTAGTATTGCCCCTTCTTTAGATTTTTCTTTGGATGCTACTATTCAAAGCCTAGATGCTGTTCAAAAACCATTTACTGAAGAAAAGATGCACCAAACAGCTAGCAATAGTTTATATGCCGGCTTTACACAAAAGAATCAAGCGCACTTTATACCAAAATCTAGTAGCACCAATAAAGGAGAGAGTGAATGGAAAGATTTTTTCTCCACTATTCCAAGTGCGGAACCCAATAGCGAATACATAGTAAAACCTTCTTCGATGGGTTTTACAGAGACACAAAATAAATTAGCGATTTTAGAAGATGCACCATTAATTCAGATTCACAATACTTATATCATTGCTCCTGCGGATTCTGGATTTTTAATGATTCATCAACAATTAGCTCACGAGCGAATTTTATACGAGAAATACCAGAAAGCAAGTATGCAAGCACAT
>JALRFB010000105.1 GCA_023256555.1 Sediminibacterium sp.
ATAAACACGACCAGGACAGATTACTCTGATGGGAGGTTTTTGTGTTTCCATTACTCTTGCTTGCACGCTTGAGGTATGTGTTCTTAATAACCAAGCAGATTGATTCTCGCTTCCTTCTTGCACATAAAAAGTATCCTGCATATCTCTAGCTGGATGATCTTCTGGCAAATTCATGGCACCAAAATTGTGCCAATCATCTTCAATCTCTGGACCTTCTGCAACTGCAAATCCTAATCTTTTGAATATGGAAACCATTTGATTTCTTACCAGGTTCAAAGGATGTCTTGTTCCAACTGGTGTTGGATCACCCGGCATAGAGAAATCTATTGAACTATCTGTAGAAGCTGTATCGCCCAATCCTGCTTGAAAAGCTTCAAAAGCAGTTTCGGCATGTATCTTAAAAGCATTTAATATTTGGCCAAATTCCTTCTTTTGCTCATTTGGCACATTCTTCATCTCACCCATGATTTGTTTAACCAAACCCTTGGTGCCCAAATATTTAATTCTGAACTGCTCCAACTCGTCCTGAGAGGTAATAACAGCGGCAGTAATCTCTGCCTTTATACTTTCAATTTGCTGTAACAATTGCTCCATGATACGAAGATAAGCAAAAGCACATTGTGCTTTTGCGATGTATAGGCAATTATTTTGGACCTTTTTGAGATTAGAATAAGTTAGTGGAATAATCCTTACATTTGTTGTTCGTTGAAGAGTTAAATATTACATGGAGTACAATACATCAAGAAGCATAATGGGGATGAGAGAATACGGACGCCACGTTCAAAGAATGGTGGACCATCTTATGACCATAGAAGACAAAGCTAAAAGACAAGAGCAGGCTCAGGTAGTGATTGAGCTAATGGGATTCCTAAATCCCGCATTGAAGAACGTGGAGGACTACAAGCATAAATTATGGGATCACCTATTTTTTATGAGCAATTTCCAGTTAGATGTGGATAGCCCATATCCCATTCCAACTAAAGAAACCTATAAGCAAAAACCTGATCCACTTCCTTATCCTCAACGCAAAATAAAATATGCGCATTTAGGTAAGAACCTAGAATTAGTGATTGACAAAGCAATGGCAGAAGAAGACCAAGAAAAGAAAACTGGTTTTGCACACGCTATTGCACACTATATGAAATTGGCTTATAGCAATTGGCACAAAGAATTAGTGCAGGATGATGCTATTCGTGCAGAATTAAATGCCATTACTGGTGGTGAATTGGAGTTTAGCAACACCCCTTATATCAAACATCGTAACCAGAATTTTGAAAGAGATGAATATCGTTCTGCTGGTGGAAGATGGCAGAACAATCGCAATAGAGGCGGTGGAGGTAGAGGACCTGGTGGTGGTGGCCGTAACAACAATAACAGAAACTTTAAGAAACGTTATTAATATACAATCCCATCTAAATCTAGATGGGATTTTTTTTACTAATTTCGTCAGATAACATAATACAATGAGTTCATTTGAAGTTAGAGGTGGTAAAAAATTACATGGCACCATTATCCCTCAAGGTGCAAAAAACGAAGCTTTACAAATTTTATCTGCAGTAGTATTAAGCAGTGATCCAATTACTATTTCAAATATTCCCAATATTGTGGATGTGAATTTATTAATTGAATTATTACACGAGATGGGAGTGCGTGTAGAAAAATTAGCAGAAGGTGAATATCGTTTTCAAGCTGATCAAATAGATCCTTTGTATTTAGCTTCGGAAGATTTTAGAAAAAAGAGTGGAAGACTTCGTGGCAGTGTTATGTTAGCTGGACCTATTTTAGCAAGATTTAAAAAAGCTTATTTACCTAAACCAGGTGGTGATAAAATTGGTAGAAGAAGATTAGATACACATATTATTGGCTTTCAAAATTTAGGTGCTACTTATGCATACGATCAAGATTTAGCATGCTTTACAATTAGCACTACTGGCTTGAAGGGCACTTATATGTTACTCGATGAACCTTCTGTAACTGGTACCGCAAACATAGTCATGGCGGCTGTTCTAGCAGAAGGCATCACCACTATCTACAATGCAGCTTGCGAACCTTATTTGCAACAATTATGTTCGATGTTGAATAGAATGGGTGCAAAAATAGCTGGTATTGGAAGTAATTTATTAACCATTGAAGGCGTTGAAAAATTAAGGGGTACTACTCATCGCATTCTTCCGGACATGATTGAGATTGGATCTTTTATTGGACTCGCTGCGATGACACAAAGTGAAATTAGAATTAAAGATGCAGGTGTAGAACACTTAGGTATTATACCAGATAAATTTAGATTGTTAGGAATTGATATGGATATTCAAGGAGATGATATTTTGATTCCTGCTCAAGAAGATTATGAGATTCAAACTTATATGGATGGTGGTATCTTAACCATTTACGATAATCCATGGCCAGGATTTACACCTGACTTATTAAGTATTGTTTTGGTAACTGCAACACAGGCAAAGGGTTCTGTATTAATTCATCAAAAGATGTTTGAGAGCAGATTGTTCTTTACCGATAAATTAATTGATATGGGTGCGCAAATTATTTTGTGTGATCCACATCGTGCAACAGTTATTGGCTTAGGCAGAAAATATCCTTTAAGAGGCATTACAATGAGTAGCCCTGATATTCGTGCAGGACAGGCGTTATTAATTGCTGCATTAAGCGCCGAAGGAAAAAGCACTATTCAAAATATTGAACAAATTGATAGAGGTTATCAAAACATTGATACCCGCTTACAAGCATTGGGCGCAGAGATAAAAAGAATATAATTTCAATATTAAAAAAATTCATCTACTATGCAAATGAAGCCTGAAAGTCTTATGATGAGTCATGGATATAAACCAGAGCTCAGTCAGGGTGCTGTAAAATGTCCCATTTTTCTAACTTCTACCTTTGTTTTTCATTCGGCAGAAGAAGGAAAAGATTTTTTTGAATTGGCTTATGGGCATCGTCAAACTAGACCCAATGAAGAACTTGGCCTTATTTACAGTAGAATTAATAATCCTAATCTTGAAATTTTAGAAGATCGATTAACACTTTGGGATGAAGCAGATGGATCTGCTGTTTTTGAATCTGGAATGAGTGCAATTTCGACCGTATTACTTGAATTTTTAAAACCTGGTAGTTTACTTATCTATTCTGCTCCTATTTATGGAGGAACACATCATTTTATACATCATGTTTTAACAAAGTATGGCATTAGCAGTATCGAATTTGGTATTCATGATACTAAAGAACAAATTCAAGAAAAAATAATTGCAAGTGGAAAATCAAAGGATTTAGCACTAATTTATTTAGAAACACCAGCAAACCCCACCAATGATCTTTTCTCAATTAAAGAAGCAGTTACATTAGCTTCTTATTTTAGTAAGGAAAATAACGAAAAAGTATTTGTTGCAGTTGATAATACCTATTTAGGACCCATTTGGCAAAAACCATTAAGTCTTGGCGCAGATATTACCGTCTATTCTGCTACCAAATATTTGGGTGGACATTCTGATTTAATTGCAGGAGCTGTAATGGGTACACAAGAAGTAATTAGAAGAGTAAAAACCCTTCGCACTTTTTTAGGAAATATGATTTCTCCTCATACGGCATGGATGTTATTAAGATCTTTGGAAACCCTTCAAATTAGAATGGAAAGACAACAGTCCAATGCTATTACAGTAGGAAATTTTTTATGGAAGCATCCAAAAGTTGAAAAAGTTTATTTTTTGGGTATAGATGAATCTTTGTCTTCTAGAACACAAGAAATTTATAAAGAACAATGTTTAGGACCTGGAGCTATGATTAGTTTTGATATCAAAGGAACTGAAGCAACAGCTTTTACTTTTTTAAATGCTTTAAAATTATTTAAACTAGCGGTTAGTTTAGGCTCCACAGAAAGTCTTGCTGAACACCCAGCCACTATGACTCATGTTGATATTCCAACTAGCGATAAAATTCATATGAATATCACTGAAAAATTAATTAGACTAAGTATTGGTGTTGAAGATCCTCAAGATCTAATTAAAGATCTTACTCAAGCATTTGAAAAAATATAGGATAATAATTCATTAATTTTTTATTCCGGCCTAAAATAAAGAACCCCTTAAATAAAACTTTAAGGGGCTCTTTATTTTTAAGTCTAATGATTAAAATTTCGCCGGGGTACCAAATTTGGGAATACTCTTCTTAATGAACGCTCTTAAGTGATCATTACTAGTTTGTAAATCTTCTTTTCTTAAATACATCATGTGTCCACTTCTGTATCCTTCCCAGAACATTCTATCTTGAATTTTTCCAGCAGGATCCATTTGCCACATATTATATTTAGCATTGAAATAGTCACAAGCTCCATCATAATATCCTGATTGTACAAGAACATTCAAATATGGATTTTGCATCATCGCCTGTCTTAGATCATCGCCTGTTTTATTGTTGGTATTATCCCATGGATATACAGGTCCAAAAATATAGTATGGTAAATCTGTTTTGTAACCCAACTCATCTCTTAAATACATATTAATTGCAG
>JALRFB010000106.1 GCA_023256555.1 Sediminibacterium sp.
ATCTGAACGCCCCCATTGTCCATGATGCCATGGACCCATAATAATCTTGTTATTGTTTTTAGCATTCTTTTCTATGGCTTGGTATAAATTCCATGCACCATAACAATCTTCGGCATCAAATAAGCCGCCTACAATTAAGGTAGCAATATTGGGGTTGATGACTTGAACATTAGCTCTTGCATTTCTTGCTTTCCAAAAAGCATCATAGTTTGGATGGCTCATTAAGTCTTTCCAAAACAAAATACTATCTCCAGTTAATTTTGTAAAATTGCTTAAAGCTCCTGTTTGTAAATAAAAGCCATAATTATCTTTAGTTGGGAAAGGGAATCCACTAGGTCCAACACTAGTTGGCTTTGGTCTTGGTTTGCCAAAACCTGTATAGAAATTAAATGCATCTAATAACATAAATGCTCCATTGTGATGAAAATCATCTCCTAAGAACCACTCACTCACTGGTGCTTGTGGACTTACTGCTTTTAATGCAGGATGATTGCTATGTGCAGCCATATTAGCGTAGAAGCCTGGATAAGAAGTTCCAAAAACACCTACATTACCATTATTGTTAGGTATATTTTTTACCATCCAATCAATGGCATCATAAGCATCGGATGCTTCATCAATTTCATTTCCTTTTTTATTTGGGTTGAATGGTCTAACATCTTGGAATACCCCCTCACTCATCCATCTTCCTCTTACATCTTGGATGATGTATATGTATTTTTCTTTAAAAAAATATTTTCTTGGGTTATTCCAGATAGCAGCAAATTTATCTTCTCCATATGGTGCGCAAGAATATGGCGTTCTGGTAATGATTATTGGATGCTTTTCTGAAACATCTTTTGGAGCGTAAATAGTAGTAAATAATTTTACGCCATCTCGCATTGGAATCATTACTTCTTTCTTGGTATAATTGTTTACCACCCAAGTAGAGTCAATATCTTGCGCTGCTGCCCAAAATGGTAATACAAATAGTAAGATGAATATTTTTTTCATTATTTTATTTTAAAAGACTTCCGTAAATAATATTTTCAATTTTCCCTTTTAGGTCATCGTGAGAGTTAGGGGTATGCTGTGTCATAATTAACACAATTAAATTTTCTTTTGGATCTGCCCAATAATTGGTGCCATAATAACCGCCCCAAGAAAAAGATCCAGCACTTCTTAAATTTCTTTCAGCACTTTTTGCAGAAGTCACTGAGAATCCTAGACTAAAATAATCTTCTCCTTCTTTTTGAAAATCTAATTGATGACCTAACATTACTTCCACCGTTCTTGGACTTAAAATTTGATGACCATTATATTTTCCTTTGTTCAATAACATGTCTAAGAAAATAGCATAGTCAAATGCGGTTGAAGATAATCCTGCCCCACCAGAAAAATAGGTTTTAGCTTTTAAAGGATAATTAGAATTAATTTTTCTAAAATTCTCAGGCCATTCAATTATTTCTTTTTTATCGTTTTCTGTGTATACAGTTGGCATTCTGCTCGCTTTGGTAGCTGGTACATTGAAATAAGAATCTTTCATTCCCATTGGTTCAAAAATGAACTTATTGAAGTATGCTTCAAGACTCATGCCACTTATAATTTCTACAACTGCACCTAACACATCACTATTCAAACCATAAGTAAACTTTTCTCCTGGTTGATGTGCTAGCGGTAATTTGCCTAATGCTGTCATTCGATCTACTAAGTTGGCATCAAAATAACCTAATCCAGAAGGAATATTTGCTTTATTATATATGGTACTCATTTTGGAAGACCCAATATCTGTATAATCAATTCCAGAACTATGTGTTAGCAAATCTCTAATAGTTACTTCTCTTTTTGCATCCACCACTGTATAGCTTGTATCTTTTGTATTGTATTCATTAATTACTTTTGGGTTCTTAAAACTTGGAATATATTTTGACAATTTATCGTCTAACCCTAATTTACCTTGTTCATATAATTGCATAATAGCCAAGCTAGTAATGGCTTTTGATTGACTCATAATTCTATATAAGGCATCTGCAGCCATTGGTTTTTTGGTTTTTTCATCTGCATAACCCAATCCTTTATAATATACTACTTGATGGTCTTTTACAACAATTACAGAGGCACCAATAAGCCATCTGTTTTTAACGTATTGATTAACGACACTATCAATTAGCGATAATTTTGTTGCACTAATTTTTGAATTAGTTTGAACAGTTGGTTGAAGTACTTGTGCATTGCTTGTTAAAACAATAATGGAAAGTACAATTAGGAAGATTTTTTTCATATAGCAATTGTTGGTTTTTAATTTTGTGGAGGGAACCATGTTCCAAATTTGGTTAAGTCTACATTACCTCCCGATAAAATAATACCTACCTTTTTTCCTTGGAACAATTCTTTATTTTTTATGGCAGCTGCAAATGGAACAACGCAGCTTGGCTCTACTATTATTTTCATTCTCTCATATATCAGTCTTAGAGCTGCTTTTATTTCTTCATCTGAAACTAATAATATATCAGTCACATGTTCTTTGATAATGGCTAATGTTCTTTCTGAAAGTGTTGTCATTAGTCCATCAGCAATGGTATTGATAAATGGCGCTTTCTCTACTTTCCCAGATTTGATACTTAATATAGCGTCTGCTGCCCCTTCTGGTTCTCCACCATATACTTTCATAGAGGGCTTATAGTAATGCGCTCCAAGGCATGTACCAGATAATAAACCGCCGCCACCCACTGGAGTAATGACAGCATCTAACTGAGGTACTTCTTCTAGCAATTCTTTAACGCAAGTAGCTTGTCCTGTAATAACTCTATCATCATCGTAAGGATGAATAAATTCGGCACCGGTTCTTTCTACTACTTCTTGTAATGCAGTTTCTCTTGCTATTTGGTTAGCTTCACATATAATCACTTCTGCGCCATATCCTCTTACTGCATCTACCTTTACTTGAGGAGAAGATTTGGGCATTACAATATATGCTTTGATACCTAACATTTTTGCTGCGTATGCCAATGCTTGTGCATGATTGCCTGAAGAGTGTGTAGCCACTCCATTTTTCATTTGTGCAGCATCCAAACTTAAACTCGCATTCATTCCCCCTCTAATTTTAAATGCCCCTATTTTTTGAAAATTCTCACATTTAAAATAAAACTGAATGCCAAACATCTCGTTAATACTCTTGTTGGTCATCACAGGGGTATGATGTATATAGGAATCAATTCTTTCTGCAGCTTTTTCTATAGCCTCTTTTGTTATACGCATAATATCCTTTTTAATATTGTTTAGGGAACATGAATTTAACAATAAATGGTTATATTTAGTATCCCAACGATTGACTAAAGCTAAGTCTATGAAAAGCAATGTATTTTCAGAGCAAGAGATTGCCCAATACCATCAAGATGGCTATTTTATTGTAAAGAATTTCTGTTCTAAAGCTGAAGTAGATAAAATGTACACTACCGCATTACAGGATGATGCGATGGCAAAAAATGCATTAGACTTAAACGATCAATCCGGGAAGAAAACCAAATTATCTTTATGGTTTACCCCAGGCAATGATGTCTTTGGTTATTTAACTAGAAGTGAAAGAATGATAAGTAGGGTGGCGCAATTATTAGATAGCAAATCGCCTGTTTGTCATTTTCACTCAAAACTTATGCAGAAAGAACCCAAAGTGGGAGGCGCTTGGGAATGGCACCAAGATTATGGTTATTGGTACAAAAACCAATTCATGTTTCCTGATCAACTGATGAGTGTAATGGTAGCGCTTACTCCAGCTAATAAAAAAAATGGTTGTATACAAGTAATAAAAGGGTCTCATAAATTAGGAAGGGTGAATCATGGTTTTGCGGGAGAGCAAGTGGGTGCTGACATGACCATGGTGAATAATGCTTTGCAAACAATGGAATTGGTATATGTAGAAATTGAACCAGGTGATGCATTATTTTTTCATAGTAATATTTTACATCGTTCTGCTGCCAATGAATCTGATCATCCAAGATGGTCCATTATTTCTTGCTATTCTTCTCAATCAAATTTAGCGTACAATGAAACTTCTACTTCATGGAAAGTTCCTGTAAGTATTGTACCAGACGAAGCTATTTTAAATTGGGAAGCAGAGAGTTTGGGAACAGCAGATTTTTTAAAGAAAGAAAATGATCCTGCATTAAAAGAAACAGGTTGGGAAAACAAATAGGCTTATGTTATTATTAGGAATTGATATTGGAACTTCTTCTATTAAAGTAGCTATTGTGGATGCTACAACTAGTAAGACATTGGTGACGGTACAATACCCAGAAACAGAATCTCCCATCAAGTCATTGAATGTTGGATGGGCAGAGCAAGATCCAACAATGTGGTGGGAGCATGTTCAAGCAGCTATATTAAAAGCACATGCTACTAAAAAATATGATCCATCAAATATTGTTTCAATTGGCATTGCCTACCAAATGCATGGATTGGTGATCGTAGATAAAAATCAACAAGTGTTAAGAGAT
>JALRFB010000107.1 GCA_023256555.1 Sediminibacterium sp.
GGTGAATCTCATCAATAAATAAAATAGCACTTGAATGTGTTTTGGCTTCTTCAATAACTTCTCTCAATTCTTTTACACCACTACTGATGGCACTTAACTGATAATAAGCACTATTAGATGCTTTGGCAATAATATTAGCCAAAGTAGTTTTACCCACACCGGGAGGTCCCCATAAAATCATTGAAGGCACCTTGCCTTGAGCTATGGCTTTTTGTAAAACACTGTTTTCTCCGGATAGATGTTCTTGTCCCACTAGATCCGCTAACACTTGCGGACGTAATCTTTCTGCTAATGGGATATGCTGACTCATTATTCAAATAAATAATTGTATTCCTTTACCAACCTTAATGTCGTTCTAATATGTATTAATCCAATTAATCCGGTGATTAATAAAAATAAAGATGCGGCTTTGATAACTTTAAGCATTAAAGCAATAGTTAGTCCCTCTGGTAAGCCTGCTTGTTGTTGCATAAATTCTTCAGTGATTTTCATCAATACTGTATCACTTGAAACTAAAACACTAGTGCCATTTAAAAAGAACAAACTGCATAAAAACAAGCTTACATAAGCATTTACTTTAATCCAATCTTTCAATTTTGCAGGTTGATGTTGTTCTCTTTCAATACCTCTTTTCAAAAATCCAAAACTTACAAAAGTATAGATCACTAAACAAGCGATAGCAAAGACAAAAATCAATACACTTGGATTGGCTAAAGCCGTAATTAAAAATGCTATATCAATAAATGCAAATAATAATGCAATAGGAATTAAAATAAAACTAAGTACATTATATAATTTAAGGGAGCCTTGCATTATTTTAAGTTTAGTTTTATTTGTAGTTCTTCAAATTGTTTTTGGTCAATCGCACTAGGTGCATCTAGCATTACATCACGTCCGCTATTATTCTTAGGAAATGCTATAAAGTCTCTAATACTTTCACTTCCACCTAGTAATGCACATAGACGGTCAAAGCCAAACGCAATACCACCATGAGGAGGTGCTCCGTATTCAAATGCGCCTAATAAGAAGCCAAACTTATGCTGTGCTTCTTCTGTACTCATGCCTAATGCAGCAAACATCTTCTCTTGTAAATTTCTTTGGAAGATTCTGATAGATCCGCCACCAATTTCGTTACCATTTAAAACCATATCGTAAGCATTAGCTTTGATATTAGCATAAGGATGTTCTAAATATTTAGCAGCATCCTTAATCTCAGGAGCATTATTGATCATGATATCAATATGGTCTGGCTTTGGAGAAGTAAATGGATGGTGTCTTGCTACCCAACGGTTACCTTCTTCATCGTATTCAAATAATGGGAAGTCTAATACCCATAATAATTTAAACTCATCTTCTTTTCTAAATCCTAATTGCTTTCCTAATTCTAAACGCAATTCACTAATGGCTTTTCTGGTTCTTTCTTCAGCTCCGGCAAGTATTAATACTAAATCACCTGCTTTAGCATTAGCTGCAGTTGCAATGGCTTTTAATTTATCTTCACTATAAAATTTATCTACGCTACTTTTGAAAGTGCCATCTGCATTACATTTAATAAATACCAAACCTTTCATGCCAATTTGCGGACGTTTTACCCATTCTGTAAGCTCGTCAGTTTGTTTACGAGAGTACTCGCTGCATCCTGGTGCAGCAATGGCAATAACTGTTTCTGCTTCATCAAATACTTTAAAGTCTACACCATTAATTAATGCAGCTTGGTCTTGTTTATCAGAAAATACATGAGATGGTTTTTTCAAATTGCATAATTCCATGCCAAAGCGAATATCTGGTTTGTCATTACCATAATTCCACATAGCATCTTCCCATGTCATTCTTTGAACATCTTCAGTGTAATCTATATTCTTTACTTCTTTGAATATGCTCTTCACTAATCCTTCAAACATGTTTAAGATATCTTCTTGCTCCACAAAGCTCATTTCACAGTCAATCTGTGTGAACTCTGGTTGTCTATCCGCTCTTAAATCTTCATCTCTAAAACATTTTACAATTTGATAGTAGCGATCATAACCACTCACCATCAATAGTTGCTTGAATGTTTGAGGAGATTGTGGCAATGCATAGAATTCACCTGGGTTCATTCTGCTTGGTACCACAAAGTCTCTAGCTCCTTCTGGAGTAGATTTAATTAAAAAAGGTGTCTCAATATCCATGAAACCTTTTTCGTGTAAATAATTTCTGGTAGCTCTATTCACACTATATCTTAATTCTAAATTTTTCTTAACGGCATTTCTTCTTAAATCCAAGAAACGGTATTTCATTCTAATATCATCACCGCCATCTGTATCATCTTGTATAGTGAATGGAGGAACAATAGATGCATTTAATATTTTAAAAGAGCTTACTTTAATTTCAATTTCTCCAGTAGGAATATTGGTGTTTTTATTTGAACGCTCAATCACTTTACCTTTTACCTGCAAAACAAATTCACGACCAAGAGGTTGTGCGTCTAATTGTGATTGTAATTCCTCGCCCAATAATAACTGAGTAATACCATAGCGATCTCTAAGGTCCACAAATGTAATGGCGCCAAATTTACGAATGGTCTGAACCCAACCAGCTAAGGTTACTTCTTGGCCTACAAATTGGATATTTAAGGCGCCGCAATGGTGTGTACGATACATATAGAACTATTGAAATATGATAGGTCTGCAAATATAACCCAATTCCGAGAAAAACCCCATCTTTGCGATATGACTGCATCGACTATTTCTCTGAATTTTAGACGTATTGTTCTATCTGGATATTTCTTTTTAACGGGCATTTGTTTTGCAAGCTGGGCTAGTCGTATTCCAGATATCAAAATGCAGCTTGGTCTGAGTGATGGAGCATTTGGAGGATTACTATTTTTCTTACCTATTGGCTCATTTTTAGGTATTCCTGTTTCAGGCACTTTAACAGCTAGATATGGAAGTAAAAAAATCGTAACAATTGCTGCTATTATTTATCCTGCATTCTTGGTAGCATTGGGCTTTGCAAATACGACTACTTTATTAGCAGTTACTTTATTTTTCTTTGGTATGGGAGGAAATATGTTCAATGTATCAGTTAATACACAAGCAGCTGCTTTATCTAAATTATTTGATAAAAGTATTACTTCAAGGTTTCATGGTTTTTGGAGTTTAGCAGGATTTTCTGGTGGTGTATTAGGAGGATTTTTTGTAGCACATGGTATTTCTCCTTTACAACAATTCATAGCTGTTGCGATTGTTGGTTGGATATTTTTATTTTTTACACACCAATATTTAATGCCAGGGGAGCCGAATAAAAATCACGTTGCTAAATTATGGAACAAGCCAAGTCCACTCATGTGGCAATTTGGATTAATTGCCTTTAGCAATATGATTTGTGAAGGAATGATGTTTGATTGGAGTGGTGTTTATTTTCAAGATGTTGTAAAAACAAGCGCAGAGTGGAGAACCACAGGTTATATATGTTTTATGGGAAGTATGACTACTGGAAGAATGTTCTCAGATAATTTAATTAATTATTGGGGTGCTAGAAAACAATTGGTACTAAGTGGATTGGTGGTTTCTTTTGGTTTAATCATTGCTACCATATATCCTAGTTTGTTGTTAAGCGCAATAGGATTTATGTTAGTTGGATTTGGGGTATCATCAGTTATACCTACTATTTATGGAACAGTTGGAAAGACCACAGAGCCAAGTCAAGTGAGTATTGCTCTAGCATCTGTATCTTCTGTAGGATTTTTTGGCTTTTTAATTGGCCCACCTGTTATTGGTTTTCTATCTCAAGCCATCGGTTTAAGATGGGCCTTTTTAACTGTGGGCACTTTAGGTATTATTACTGCACTTAGGGCCAATCAATTAAAGAAATATTTATAAAGTAAGTGCATCTTTTTGATGTCTTGGTTTATACCATAAATAATAATATGCAAGAATTAAGACTCCAGTAACAAATGGTATCATTGCAAGTTGTTTTACTGTGATAGTGCCAAAAACAATATGATTATCTACACCAAAAAATTCACTACACATCCAAAAAGAATTGGCGCTGATCCATACGGTGATCGCAATATTATGGCATAGTTCAGAAAAAATTTGTCTAGTTCTCCAAGCAATGATGATAGAAATGGCTAATGTTGGAATGATCATTATTATTCCTAAAGGCTTCCAAAACATACACCAAGCAATATCTTTAAACAACCAAAATACAATATGTAAATTTTCCATCTTACGATAAGCGATGGGAATATTATAAAATTCGTTTTTGTTATTTGACATAGTTAATTGTTTAAAATGCTTTCAAATCTTTTAATATCAGCTTCATTATCTATAGCTTTTCCGTTTTCAATATACTCAATTAATTGTTTCGAAAAATAGGGGGCTAGAGAACATCCCTTTGTTCCCATGCCATTGCATATCGCAATGCTAGGATAGCTAGGATGTA
>JALRFB010000108.1 GCA_023256555.1 Sediminibacterium sp.
CCTAATTGTTTATGGATACGACGTGTTTGTTCAGTATCTTCTTTAAAAACACTACCAAGTGGTGACCATGCCATTGGTTGTATACCATTAGTTAACATAAAATCTAACGTTCCATTAAGCATAGCCTCATGAGCAGTTAAAGAAAATTCAAAAGGCGCATTTTCTAGCTTTTTTGAATATCCTGCAGTGATATTAAAAGGTAGGTTTTCTTTTTGGTTGAACTTCTTTAATTGAACACCTATATTGTTCACTAAAATTGCCCATTGACTTAATCCATTATATGATTTATAAATAATACCTACATCTGCAGCAATACCATTAGATTGATATATCCCAAACTTAGATTGTATGAATTTTAATGAACTTCCAATTTGTATATTTGATTGGTAGTTTGTCGCAGCACTTAATTGTAATACATACTCATTGGGTCTAATAGTTCCTAATTCATTCCCTGCAATATCAGTCATTGGAATAGTTCCATAATCCATGTATTGAACTCCCCAACCAAAAGTTGTATTTGATCTAGATAACTGTTTTGCAATACTAAAATTGTACTGATTGATAGATGCTAAATATGGTTTAATGCTTAAATGTATTTGCCCATCCATACTACTATTTAGAAAAGCAGGTTGATAACTAGCCATTCCTAAATCCCCTTCTAAATGGCTAATATTATTACCCCCTAGAGCAGTCATTTTTGCTGATGGAGAAAGCGTAACAAAATTAAAGACAGCATTTCCTCCAATAGATTGGGCACTGATTCTCTTTGAATAAAACAAAGACAAAATCGAAAGCACTAAAAGCAGTTTCGTTTTGAAAAAATTAAATCCAATTTTGCCCATATGCAAATCTAGGATATTTGTTTAAACCAATGCTAAATCCAAAACCTGTTGCATGGTTTTAACATAATGAAATTGAACACCTTTTATAAAGCTTTGATCAATTTCATTGACATCCTTTTCATTTTGAGCACATAAAATAATTTCTTTCATGCCAGCTCTTTTTGCTGCTAAGATTTTTTCTTTTATTCCTCCAACTGGCAATACCTGGCCACGAAGTGTAATTTCTCCTGTCATGGCTAAATAGGGCTTTACTTTTCTACCAGTAAAAGCAGAACTCAAAGCAGTTAGCATAGTAATGCCCGCACTAGGACCATCTTTTGGAACAGCCCCTTCAGGAACATGCACATGAATAGCTTTTGTTTTAAATAATTCTGGATCAACTCCAATCTTTTTATAATTAGCCTGTAAATAGGTTAATGCAGTTGTTGCACTCTCCTTCATCACATTTCCTAAATTACCTGTCAACTTTAATTCACCTTTACCTTCTGACAAAAGAGTTTCAATAAATAAGATATCACCCCCTACATATGTCCAAGCCAAACCTACAGCAACCCCAGGCATATTCACTGTCTTATATAAATCGTTACTGTATCTTGACTGCCCTAAGATTTTAATTAAATCTGCCTTACTCACGGTTGGCTTTACTTTATGCTTATAGGCCAATTCTTTAGCTTGATAACGCATAATGGAAGCCAATTGTCTATCCAATTCTCTTACTCCACTTTCTCTTGTATAATCTTCAATTACTTTTTCTAAAACGCTATCCTGAATTTTAAAATTGATTTTATCTAAACCATGTGCTTCTTTTTGCTTAGGAAGTAGATGACGTTTTGCAATTTCAATCTTCTCTTCAACTGCATATCCACTTAAATCAATAATTTCTAAACGATCTCTTAATGCCGGCTGAATCTGACTGATGTCATTTGCTGTTGCAATGAATAAGGTTTTACTTAAATCATATTCAGACTCCAAATAATTGTCATAGAAGCTATGGTTCTGTTCTGGATCCAATACTTCTAATAAAGCACTTGATGGGTCTCCTCTTAAATCTTTTCCAATTTTATCAATCTCATCTAAAATCATCACCGGATTAGAAGTTTTCACTTTTCTAATGCTTTGAATGATTCTACCAGGCATCGCACCAATATAGGTTTTACGATGACCTCTGATTTCACTTTCGTCATGTAAACCACCCAAACTAACTCTGGTGTATTTTCTACCTATAGCATGTGCAATTGATCTTCCCAAAGAAGTTTTACCAATACCTGGAGGGCCCAAAAAACAAAGGATAGGACTTTTCATGTCTCCTTTTAATTTTAATACAGCCAAGTATTCAATAATTCTATTTTTAATTTTAGACATGCCATAGTGGTCATTGTCTAAAACTTTTTTAGCATTTTTTAAATCGTAATTATCGTCTGTATATTCCAACCAAGGAAGGTCTAATAATAAGTCCAAATGATTATATACCACAGAATAATCAGGCGTGCTAGGATGCATACGCTCCAATTTTTCTAAACCAGTTTGAAATAATTTCTTTGCGGTGTCGGGCCATTTTTTATTTTCGGCCTTCTTTTTCATTTCAACAATCTCACGCTCATTAGGATCTCCACCTAATTCATCTTTAATGCTCTTTAATTGCTGTTGTAAGAAATAATCTCTTTGTTGTTTATCTAATTCTGTTCTAGTCTTATTCGCTACTTTATTTTTTAATTCTACAAACTGTAATTCTTGTTGTAAAAAATGAATCAACTTCTCTGCTCTTGCAATAATACTATGTTGTTCTAATAATGCCTGTTTCTCATTGATAGTAACATTCAAGTTGCTACTTACAAAATTGATCAAAAATAAAGGGCTCTCAATATTTTTTAAGATCATCGCAGCCTCTGAAGGAAAATTAGGAGACAGCTGAATAATCTGTGTTGCTAAATCTTTAATTGTAGCCAAAAGTGCTTGAAAGTTTTGATCTTCTTTATTTATTTTTTCTTCTTCCAAAATACTTACACGTGCACTAAAAAACGGATCCACTTCTACCATCTCTAGTAGTTCAAATCTTTTCTTTCCTTGAATAATAATGGTTGTACCTCCGTCCTGCATTTTGATCATTTTGATCACTTTAGCTACTGTTCCAATCTTACATAAATCTGCTGCAGTAGGATCTTCGACATTGCCATCCATTTGAGAAACCACCCCAATTAATTTATCTTTTCCAAAAGCAGCTTTTACGGCCTGTATACTTTTATCTCTACCCACTGTGATTGGAATGACCACCCCTGGAAAAAGCACTGTATTTCTAAGAGGTAATATCGGGATGATATTATCCACTTCTAATGCTGGTTCATTTTCCATATCCTGCTCATTAAATGAAAAAAGCGGGATAAACTCATTCTCTTCTTCTGTCTTAAATAGTATATTATTCACTGTCAATCAATTTAGTATGTAGTATAAATGTCTGGTCAATTTGACATAGAATGTATTCAAATTGATTTCATTTATGGGTTTACTATATATGCAATATATGTGCCAAATTCAATGTTTTGGGCAAAAAAAATCCCTCCGCATGCGGAGGGACCTTCTTGCAAGAAGTTGTATACTTCTAATTACTTTTTAGCAGCAGTATCTACAGCAGTAGAATCAGCAGCTACAGCAGTAGAATCAACAGCAACAGCAGCTGTATCAACAGTTGCAGCAGCAGTATCAGTTGTTGCTTCAGTAGAAGCGCCACCACAAGCAGCTAATGCAGCGATAGCGAAGATTGCGAATACTTTTTTCATTTTCAGGTTTTTTTAAGTTTGGTATTAAAAATACGTGTGCAAATATATTATTAGTGTGCTTACTGTCCAAATTTTAACTAATCTTTTTAATATTTTTTTAAAAAATTACTTAAAATTTGGTTGATTTTATCATAACTACTTCTTTCTGAAGTAGATACGAATTGGCACGCCTGTAAATTTAAAATTGGCTCTTACTTGATTTTCTAAGTAATTTCTATAAGGGGTTTTAATATCATCAGGGAAATTGGTAAAAAAAGCAAAGCTTGGGACCTTAGTGGGCAATTGTTGAACAAACTTAATCTTGATAACATGCCCCCTAACTACCGGTGCCTGGTACTTTTCGATCACCTTTAACATGATCTCGTTCAATTTAGAAGTAGCAATTTTTCTATGCTTATTCTCAAATACATCTAAAGCTATTTCTATTGCCTTGAAAATCCTAGTCTTCTCTGTAGCAGAAATAAATAGAATCGGCACATCTGTAAAAGGTGCCAGTTTGTCTTTAAGCTTTTTTTCATAGTCACGGGCTGTATTGGTCTCTTTTGGAATTAAATCCCATTTGTTTACCAAGACCACAATACCCTTACCTTTTCTAATGGCTAAACTAAAAATACTCAAATCCTGAGCGGTCACCCCCTTTTCAGCATCTAAAACCAATAAGCAAACATCTGCCTCATCCATGGCTTTAATGGCACGAATTACGGAGTAAAACTCTAAATCGTCCTTCTCTTTATTCTTTCTTCTGATACCTGCCGTATCAATCAACATGAACT
>JALRFB010000109.1 GCA_023256555.1 Sediminibacterium sp.
GAGCCATGGCGATAATCCATAAGTCCATACCTGTTTTAGAACCTGGAGAAGCATCTCCTAGTGCAGATAATGGAGGATACGCAGTCCAACCACCACTGAATGGTCCTGTCTCAACAAACATAGAAGACAACATCACTACACTCGCTGCTAAGAAGAACCAATAAGATAACATATTCATAAAAGGAGATGCCATATCACGTGCACCTACTTGTAATGGAATTAAGAAGTTCGCGAAAGTACCAGACAAACCTGCTGTCAATACGAAGAATACCAATACAGTACCGTGCGTAGTAACTAAAGCATAATATGCTTCTGGTGTAATTTGACCACCTTTTGCCCATTTACCCAAGATAGATTCTAACCAAGGGAAACTTGCATCAGGATAACCTAATTGCAAACGGAAAAGTACACTCATTAAACCACCTAGTACAGCCCATACCATACCAGTGATCAAGAATTGCTTCGCGATCATTTTATGGTCTTGACTAAATACATATTTAGTTAAGAATGTATCATGGTGTTCGTGATGTCCGTGATCATCGTGACCATGACTATCGTGTCCATGTAAAGTTGCTTCGTGACTCATACCGTTATTTTATAAAATGTTTCTTTAATTATTTTTTTGCTGTTGCTGTGCTATCTGTTACAACTGGAGTGGCTACTGCAGTAGGATCCTTTTCAGGGAACGCCGTATAATATTGTGGCTTTTGTTTTGCCATCCACAAATCATACTCTTCTTGATCTACTACTTCAATAATACCTTTCATAGAGTAATGACCATTACCACACATTTGATCACAAGAAATCTCGTAAGCAAAATTTGGATTACCAGTTCTCTCTTTCATTTCTTTAGTAGTATACTTTGGTGTAAACCACATAGTAGTTGGGATACCTGGAACAGCATCCATCTTCAAACGGAAATGTGTTAAACCAACGTCATGTACTACATCTCTAGATCCAATGATTAATTTAACAGGCTTGCCTTTTACAACATACATTGTTTGCTCTGTTAAGATATCGTCTTGAGAATATTTATCATCCCAGATAATACCCACAGAGTTAGTAGCTGGGTCAATATTTTTATAATATTTTTTACCGAAGATATTGTCGTGACCTGGGTAACGGAAGATCCATCCAAATTGCTTACCAGTTACTTCCACTACCATCGCATCTTTTGGCGCATCCCCTGTAAAGAAGAACCAGTTTCTTAAACCAAAAATGACTAATACTGTTAAAGTGATCGCAGGGATCGCAGTCCAGATTAACTCCAACTTAGTGCTATGCGCAAAGAAGAAAGCTTTTCTGTTATCGCTTTCTTGGTATTTATAAGCAAACCAGAATAATAACACTTGAGTGATAACGAATACAATACCAGTGATGGTTAAAGTAATCCAAAGCATTTGGTCTACTTTCTCCCCTTGTACACTCGCTGCACCTTGTGCTAATTGTGTTTTACCATAAAAAAGTTCGTTACAAACATAGACTCCCACAAATCCTAATACTAAAAACGCGACCATTAAGAATCCGTTGATCTTGTTGTTTTGTTTACGACTTGCTTCCTCTCCTTTCAAAATAGAAACATACTCACTCGCCTTGGCAATTTGAAAAATCACCACAAAGATGAGAACGATGATTGCTATGGATAAATATAAACTCATAATCGTATTCTTATAAATATTTTAAAATTAAGTGTGGTGAATAATACTTTCTTTTAAGAAAGGATGGTTTTTCGCAATTAATGGTTTACTTGCTAAAGAACGTGCAACCATTAAAATTAAAACACCTACAAAGAATCCTAAAATTCCAAAGTCTAACCAACCTAAAGTAACGTGCTCTTTCATTAAGCTACCCATTACCATTTGGTAAAAATCTATCCAGTGTCCAAATAATATAAGTACCGCCATAAATGCAACTAAAGTGAAGTTTCTTTTCGCAGAACGCTTCATTAAAATGATTAATGGGGCTAAGAAGTTAATGACTAAGTTCAAGAAGAAGATAGGTTTGTAAGCGCCTTGAACACGGTGCTTAAAGTAAACTGTTTCTTCAGGAATATTTGCGTACCAAATTAACATGTACTGAGAGAACCATAAATAGGTCCAGAAGATAGAGAACGCAAACATGAATTTTGCAACGTCATGTAAATGTTCTTGGTTCGTTAATTCTAAATAACCTTTATTCTTTACATAAATAACCCAAAGTGCAATCAATGCCATACCCGCTACAAATGAGCTAGCGAAAGTATACCAGCTATACATAGTAGAATACCAATGTGCATCGATACTCATTAACCATAACCAAGGAATAGTAGAAGCTACTGTTAAACCAAACCACACTAAGAAGAAACCAGCACCTACCATACCTTTGATATTGTAAGCTTTTGCAGTGTCTGCATCCATCGGACCTTGATCTGCTTCACTACTGATTTTACGCATTCTATATCCAAAGTAAGACCATAATGTAATAGTCAAAGTAGTCCAAATAATAAAGAAAGTAGGATTTAAAAATCCAGTCTTACCTTTTAAGATAGGATCGTTCATCACTGCTTCATGATCTAACCAATGGTAGATATGATGCTTATCTCCTAACACTACATACATCAACACTGCAAAAGTGATGGTACCAAATACAGGTACTAAAGTAGAAATAGCTTCTGCAATTCTTCTGAAAGATTGCATCCAAGCAGCTTGTGCCATGGTGCTAAAACAAATAAAGAACATAGCAGCGTTACACACTAGGGTCCAGAAAATAGTGTTGTACATTAAAGTACCCCAAAAATGCACTTGCTCATGCTCATCGGTACTAAAGCCTTTTGTAAACATACCATACAATAAGGCAGCTCCGCCAATGCCGATTAAAGCATAAGCCCAAGTTTTCAGCGTACCAGGAATTTCGAATTGCTCTTTAATAGATGCCATCTTTTCTCTTTTAAAAATTTTTATTTAGAAGCTTTTGCAGCTGCTTGTTTGTTCTTGATATATTTAATCACCATCCATCTTTGGTGCTTGCTTAATTGAGAAGCATAAGAACCCATTAAGTTCTTGCCGTATGCTACTGAATAAAACATTTGACCTTCAGGCATGTTCTCATATTTTACATCACCCACTAACATCGCAGGCTTAGCAGCATAAGGACCATTACCATCTTTATACAAAGGACCGTTACCATCTAATTTTGCGCCATGACAAATACCACAGTTAATTAAATATAAACGCTCTGCTTCTTTCGCATCTTTTTCAGACAATGAATCAATTGGATTCACAACAGATTTAGACAAAGTATAATTAGTAGTATCACCTGCAGCATCTTTAGCATAAGGGAAAGGCATTTCTTGACCACGAGCAATAGTTCCAGCTACTGGACGATTATCGTAGTTGATACCTTTTTCTTTCAAGTTGCTATGATCAGCATAAGATTCATACGCACGGCTATACGCCATATCTGGCATATAGATAGAACCTGGCTTGCGCTTAACATCGCTACAGCTAGTTAATACAACTACTGCAGTTAAAAATGTGATTGCTAAAAATTTATTCATTCGAGTTCTTTTATAATTATGCTAATTGCTTTTGATTGTATAAATCGTCCTCCTTATCGTAAGTTCCAAACCACCATCCATCTTCTGCTATTTGTGTTTCAGTTTCCACAGCACCATTCGATTTTAATAATGCTTGTAAATCGTCTGCATTGGTTTTGTCAGTGCATTCAATCACCATTACAAATAAATCGTCTGTAGCTCTTTTATGAAAATGATGTTTCTTCACACCTGGTGCTAATTGACATAAATAACAAAAAGTCAACACCATACCTACTGCTGCAAATAATACAGTCAATTCAAATATGATCGGGATCCATGCTGGTAAAGCAAAATGTGGTTTACCGCCAATATTTAAAGGCCAATCTTTTGTGAAGATCCAGCTAATGCAGCTGATTGCTGTAGTGGTTCCAGTGATACCATAGATAAAGCCCGCAGTGTGTAAGCTAGTCTCACGCATTCCTAAAGCGTGGTCTAAACCATGCACCGGGAAAGGTGTGTACACATCTTTGATTTTATAACCAGCGTTACGCACTTGCTTCACTGCTGGAAATAAAGTTGCTTCATCATCAAAACAACCTACTACAAATTTCTTTTGTGCCATATATTTCTATTTCTATATTCTTAATTAATGAGCGTGATTATGTGCAAACTCTTCAGCTGTCTCCGCTTCTAAACTTGACATACCTGGTTTATAAGATTCACCACTGCGTTTTAATACATACTTAATTTCTGCTACCGCAATTACTGGGAAGTATTTAGCGAATAAGAAGAAACAAGTAAAGAATAAACCGAAGGTTCCTAAGTAAAAACCAATCTCCCAAATAGTAGGGCTGTAATAAACAGACCAGCTA
>JALRFB010000010.1 GCA_023256555.1 Sediminibacterium sp.
CCTAAAGCCAAATAAACCATTCCACAAGGCAATAATCCATTCAAGAATCCTAATACAATAAAAACAGTCACATGTTTATTCTTAAACAAACTACTTAACGCTTTTAAAATTGGTACTTGAATAAATTGCAATGGATTAAACCTAGTATTTACTTTTACCAAATAAATCCATACAACGTATACCAACATAAAGACACCAATTATAATTGAAATACTTTGTTGAGTGTCAATTACAAATAATTGCTTTCCAAATAGTCCAACTATTAATCCTAAAATAGCATAACTCATTATTTTCCCAGTATGATACAAAGCCATAGCCAAATATTTGAAAATATTTTTCTGAAGTGAAAAAGGAAGTGCCATTGTCAAAGGCCCACACATACCAATGCAATGGACACTTCCGATTAAACCCATCAAAAACCCTATTCCCAAAACTTGATTAAAAGCCATTTATATAAATATTTTTTGTTCATAATAATAAGTCACTCCATTTCTTTCCAGATCTAACTTTAAAGTATAGTTTCCTTTTGTAGTTGAAACTAATTCAATCATTAGTTCACCATTAGATGTCTCAAAATTTTTTGTGATATCTTTTTTTATATCTGCAGCATAATACAAATGCGCTTTCCCTTTTATAGTAGTATTTGTAAAACCTGAAGGCAATTTAACCATTAACTTTCCAAGCTCCTGCTTAATAATAAGCGCACCGCCAATTTCTTTAGCTCTTTGAGTTGCGTCAATCACTGACTGATATTTTAATTCATCAGCATAATAATCTGGCTGTACTAACTCGAATTTTTGCATACTCGACTTAATTGCTAAGAATATTATACCTGCAACAAAGAATAAATACACTAACATGATTTTATATCCCCAGTTCAGCTTCATAATATATTTTTTAAATGGATGGCCCAATAAAGCTAGCAGTTACTGTTTCAATTTTTTTTCCGTCCTGATATACACCAACTTTAATTTTAGTTTTTCTCTTTTTGATTTGCGCAGGTTTTAATACAACAAAAAAGCTCGTTTGGAAATAAGATTCTTTTGGAACATTGATCGTATTCACCATTTTAATTTCACCTTCTATATTTTCTAATTTCAATTCTAAATGAATTAGTTTTCTTGTTTTATTCGCTAACTTAATATTATATAAGTTGCTAATATTTTGATTGGATTGCCTTTGATACATTTGTCCAGCTGTTCTCATCACTCTAACTGACACATCGTCTCTGGTAAGCAATAAAGTAGCCAAAAAAGTAATCAAGGAAACCAATACCACTGTATACATTTTTAGTCTACCTGTATAGGTTGTTTTTTCTTTTTTAGCTATATTATTTTCTGAAGCATATCTTATTAGGCCCTTTGGTTTGCCAATATGATCCATAATTTCATCACAAGCATCGATACAAGCAGTGCAATTCACACATTCTAGTTGTGTACCGTTTCTAATATCTATCCCTGTTGGACAAACCCTAACACAAGCAGCACAATTCACACAGTCTCCTTTGTCTTCTTTCTTATCAGATAATTTTCCTCTTGGCTCTCCTCTTATATAATCATAAGCTACCAAAATAGAATTCTTATCTAACAAAACACCCTGCAATCTACCATATGGACATACAATAATGCATACCTGTTCTCTAAACCATAAATACACAAAAAAGAAAACAAAAGTGAAAATGATTAATGAACTAAAAGTACCAAAGTGCAAAAAAATACCTTCTTTAATCAAAACCAACAATTCATCCATTCCCACTATATATGCTAAAAAATAATTTGCAATTAAGAAGGAGAAAGTAAAGAAAACGAACAACTTGAAACCTCTTTTTCTTATTTTCTCCCAATTCCAAGACATTGCATCTAATTTTCTTTGCTGTTGAGCATCACCCTCTATCCAGTACTCAAATTTCCTAAAAACCATTTCCATAAAAATGGTTTGTGGACAGGCCCAACCACAAAACAATCTTCCAAATGCCACCGTGAACAAAATTACAAATACCAAGAAGGTCAATAATCCAATAGCAAATATGAAAAAATCTTGCGGCCAAAATATTACTCCAAAAAAAATAAACTTACGTTCAAGTATATTGAACAAAAAAATAGGCTCCCCTTCAATTTTTATAAATGGTAATGTAAAAAATATAACTAAATAGATATAACTAAAATAAGATCTAAGATTATATAATTTCCCTTTAGGTTGCTGAGGAGTAATATAATTTCTCTTACCTTCTTTAGATATAGTTGCAACCGAATCTCTAAAGCTTTGATCTAATAAATCTTTTTTATTATCCATTATTTGTTTACACTATTTATTTTGTAGATACACTATCCATTTTAGCTACTTGAGTACTATCTACTATTGCTAATTCAGAATATAAATCTCCTTGTGGCGCTTTCGCATTAGGAGGATTAGTACCTCTTAAAGATTTGATATAACTTGCAATTTGTTGTATTTGAACAGGGGAATAAGTTGATGACCAAGATTGCATACCCTTATCTGGATAACCATATTTTATTGTTTTAAATACATCATTGATACTTCCACCATGAATCCAGTAATCATCAGTTAAATTAGGACCAACGCCGCCTTCCCCATTAGACATATGACAAGCCACACAGGTTTTAGCAAAAAGTTCTTTTCCCGCTGTTATACCTGCAGCATCAGCCATCACAACAGTTTTTTCATCCACATTTTCTTTCATAGCAGCTAAGTAAGCATCTGTTTGTGCTTTTGCTTCTGTCATCTCCGTAGTATATTCTTGTAATTGATCTTGCCCAGTTTTCCAAACCTCGAATTTCAATAAATAAAAAACAGCTACTACAATGGTTATATAAAAACCATATTTCCACCAAGGTGGTAGAGCGTTGTCTAATTCTTTAATGCCATCATAATCATGGTCTAACATAATGTCTGCTTCTTGTTCAATTGGAGCAGCTTTAGTAAAAAATTGTTTATCTAATTTTTTCCAAGTTGTCATTAACCAAGAACTAGACATTTTCTTTTCTGCCTCAACCTGTGCAACAGGATGTAAAGACTTCCATAAACCTTTGATAAAAAGCACTAATAATAATACTACTAATAGCTCTAGAGCAATGACCGTTCCCATGGTCCAAAAACCAGTTGAAGACATACCTCCGTAATTAATGATTGGAGCTGCACTTGTGCTATCTGCAACCGCATCTTGTGCTTCAATATTGTTAGCAAATAGTGAACTTGATGCAATAACAATGATCATCAATATTTTTTTAGCATTCTTTGCTTGCTCTACTACTTTTTTAGCCATCATCGCTAATACTGAAGATAAAGACCAGATAACTATTACCAACAATAAGGCAACAATTATCATTAATATTTCTAAATAATTTGACATATAGTCTGATTTAAATTTTGAATTATTGTTCTAGTGGCAAGTTTTTTAAAGTGTCTACTTCTTTCTTATCCATCACTTTTACATACCATAAAACCCCTACAAAAAATGTAACAAATACTAATAAAGAAAAAATTGGATACACATTTGCGTCTTGCATTGTTTCTGTATACTTTTTAATAAAACTAAACATGGTATAATTTTTTATTTTTTATTAATATCAGTTCCCAATCTTTGCAAGTATGCAATTAATGCTACAATCTCTTTAGTTGGAGCAACCTCAATTCCTTCTTTCTTTAAATCAGTGCTTATTTCAGTTGCCTGCTTTATTAAATCTTTATTCGCTTTGTCTGCAAAATCAACTGCATAAGGAACTCCTAAAGTGCGCATTGCATTAATTTTTGAAGCAGTTGTACTTGTATCTAAAGTATTATCAATTAAGAATGAATAGGAAGGCATAACTGAACCTGTAGATATTGCAGAAGGTTCGTCCATATGGTTAAAATGCCATGCATTTGACTTTTTTAAATTACCTGTTCCTTCTCTAGCTAAATCTGGCCCCGTTCTTTTACTTCCCCATTGAAATGGATGATCATATACAAATTCACCCGCTTTACTATATTCACCGTAACGCTCTGTTTCACTTCTGAAAGGACGTATCATTTGTGAGTGACAAGTATAACAACCTTCTCTTATATAAATATCTCTACCTTGTAATTCCAGTGGTGTATAGGGTTGTACACTTGAAATAGTAGGCACATTTGACTTTACCAAGAAAGTTGGAACCAACTCCACTAAACCTCCAATTAAAATAACAATTAATGCCATAATCAACATTGGAGTAGGTTTTCTTTCAATCCAACGATGCCAATGTTCTCCTGCATGCTTTGTATAATTACTTTCTAATGCAGGTGCTTGAGCATCTTCATTAGCAACTAATGTTCCCTGTCCAATAGTTTTAAATAAATTCACCATTGCTAAAACTGCACCTGCTAAATATAATACACCTCCTAAAGAACGCATTGCATAAAATGGACGCATATAGGTAACAGTTTCTAAAAACTGGTATTTTAATTGACCACTACCAGTAAAGTCTTTCCACATTTCTGCTTGTTGAAAACCTGCCCAATACATTGGAATTGCATAAAATAAAATACCCAATGTAGCCAACCAAAAATGTGCATTTGCCCATTTTTTAGAGTATAACTCTGTTTTATAAATTCTAGGAATCAACCAATATAAGATACCAAAAGTCAACATACCATTCCATCCCAATCCGCCTACATGCACATGCGCAATAATCCAATCAGTAAAATGCGCAACAGCGTTGATGCTCTTCAAAGATAACATGGGCCCTTCGAAGGTTGACATACCATATGCCGTAACCGCTACCACCATAAATTTTAAGATCACATCTTCTCTCACTTTATCCCAAGCCCCTCTTAAAGTCAACAAGCCGTTGATCATTCCTCCCCAACTTGGGAAGATCAACATAAAACTAAATACCACTCCTAAACTTTGTGCCCAATTGGGTAAAGCTGTATATAATAAATGATGTGGGCCGGCCCAGATATATAAGAAGATCAAAGCCCAAAAGTGAATAATAGATAATTTATAAGAGTATACCGGTCTGTTGGCCGCTTTAGGCATAAAATAATACATCAATCCTAAGTAAGGAGTAGTCAAGAAAAACGCCACTGCGTTATGACCATACCACCATTGAACTAAAGCATCTTGAACTCCTGCATACCAGCTATAACTTTTAAACAATGAAATGGGCAATTCAAAAGAATTCACCAAATGCAATACAGCCACTGTAACAAAAGTGGCAATATAAAACCATACTGCTACATATAAATGACGCTCTCTTCTTTTAATAATGGTTGCAAACATATTAAAACCAAATACTACCCAAATCAATGTAATAGCAATATCAATTGGCCATTCTAATTCTGCATATTCCTTTGCAGTAGAGATACCTAATGGAAGTGTTATGGCTGCTGCAACAATAATTAATTGCCATCCCCAAAAATGTATTTTACTCAATGTATCACTAAACATGCGTGTTTTCAGTAAACGCTGTAAAGAATAATAAACACCCATAAAAATACCATTGCCCACAAATGCAAATATCACGGCATTGGTATGCAATGGTCTAATACGTCCAAAATTAAAATAAGGTTGTAGATTAAGTACAGTAGGGAAAACCAATTGTAAGGCTACCCATAATCCAACGGTCATCCCCACCACTCCCCAAATAATGGTAGCAATGGCAAAGTTTCTTACCGTTTTATTATCATACTGAAAGCTTTCAACTTGCATAAGAATGATTTATTGGTTATTGAATGTTTATTTTTTTGTTGATGTTATTTCGTCGTCAAAAAGCATCCTAATAGATGGTGTATAATCATCGTCCATTTGTCCATTTTTCACGGACCATAAAAAAGCCCCTAAAAAAGCTCCTGCAACCAATACACTAACCCCAATAAGCAATACGATGACTGACATATTTCTGCTATTATGATAAACAAAAATAAACTTATGGCATAGTGCCATATATGACCTCCGTCAATCCTTAGATGATTTTTGTCAGCTTTTCGAAGCAACTCCTCTTGCAAAGAAATAAGTAAATAAAGCAGATAGTGATACAATACTAATAGAGCTTATAGGCATCAAAATAGCTGCAACCATTGGAGATAGTACTGCCCTTGTAGCAAAATACATACCCACTAAATTGTACAAAATGGATAGAATAAATAAAAGTATTATGACCAATTTACCCTTTTTTACATATTGAATTAACTGTGCCAACTTAGGCACCATTGCTCCTTCAATTATTGCATCACTTGCAGGTGTAAATAAATGACTTTGGTCTGTGACAGCAATGCCTACATTGGCTTTTTTTAATGCTCCTGCATCATTTAATCCGTCTCCTATCATCATTACATTTTTACCCTGGAATTGTAATTGTTGAATGAAATTTAATTTATCTTCTGGAGACTGTTCAAAATGCATTGTGATATCTTCTCCCAACATCTGTTGCAAAGAAAAATATTCAGTATCTCTGTCGCCACTTAATAAATACATTTCATAGTCTTGGCTTTTTAACTGATTGAATAATTGAGTTAAGCCTTCTCTATAAATATGGTTCACGCTAAATACTCCTCTAAAAGATCCGTTTATTGCTATTGCGACAGATGATCCTTTTATATCAGTTGATACATCTACCCCCTGTAATTGCAAAAAAGCAATAGATCCAATCAAATATTCCTCACCATCCACCACTGCCCTAGTTCCCTTACCTACAAAATTTTGAATTGATTCGACTTTCACCACCTCCTCAATTTTTGAAAAATAATTAGTAATCAATTGACTCAGAGGATGTAAAGATTCATTAGTAATAGATTTTATTGCCAATTGTTCTTTTACATTCATTGTATCTCCAATAAATTCCAAATGTGTATGCTGATGATTGGTTAATGTTCCAGTTTTGTCAAAAACGATTGTGTCAATATTTTCAATAGACTCCAATACAGTCGCATTTTTACAATACAATTTAGATTTACCCAACCATCTGAGAACATTGCCATAAGTAAAAGTCACTGTCAATAACAATGAACATGGACATGCTACAATTAATACTGAAGTGATGGCTGTCAAAATTTTAGACGGATCAGTCCACCACCAATATAAAGCACTTGCAAAAGCAATAAAAAACAAAACAATGGTAAAATACTGACTCCATGGATGCACAAAAGATTGCGCCTGATTTTTTTCATTTTGCAATGATGGGTTGTTCCATAATTCTGTGATATAACTTTGCCCTACTGGCTTTACAACCCTTACTTTTATTGACCTGCCTTTCTGAATACCACCAGCATAAATCATTGAGCCTTCAGCTACTTCAATTGGAGCATGCTCCCCTGTGACAAAACTATAGTCTACCAATCCCCCACTACTTAGCAATTGAGCATCTGCAGGAATCATTTCGTCTGTTCTAATCAATAAAATAGCATTTTTCTGAACAGTCGCTAATAGCCGATTTTGTTCAACCCCATCTACAAGCTCTGTAACAGCCAGTGGAAAAAAGGAAGTATAATCCCTATCAAACGAAAAAGAATCATAAGACTTATCTTGAAACCATCTTCCAATTAGCATAAAAAATACAATACCACTCATGCTATCCAAATATCCAGCACCAGTTTGTGTTAGAATTTCATAAACACTTCTACTAAATGTAACTGCAATGGCTAATGCAATGGGCGCATCAATATTCAACCATTTCTGTCTTAAACCTGTATAGGCAGATATAAAAAAATCTTTAGCACTATAAAACAATACTGGTAAAGACAAAAACAAATTGAGGTAAATAAAAAAAGGTCTTAATATTCCCAACTCTGAAGTTTCCACAGAAAGGTATTCAGGGAAACTCAACATCATGATATTACTAAAACAAAATCCAGCAATGCCAATTTTAAAAAGTTGCTTTCTATTGACCTTCTTTTTAGTCATCAAATCATTACCGCCTAAATGTATCATTGGCTCATATCCAACAAAAGCTAATAATTGCACCAATTGTTTTAGTGAAATTTGAGATGGTCTATAAACAATCTTTATTTCTTTCTTCTCAAAATTTGTTTGTGAATGTATAATTCCCGAATTAATCTTATTCAAATGTTCTAATAACCAAATACAACTAACGCAATGAATTTGGGGTAAGTAAAATACCACCTTAGCCTGATCTTCACCTAAAACCTGAACCAATTGTTCTTGAATAGCTTGACTATCTAGATAATTATATTTTTCAGCAGTAAAACTACCTTTGGCAGTCATTCCAGGCATTTGTGTTAAATCATAATACTGACACATCCCATTTTGATCTAACAATTGGTAGACTAATTTACAGCCATCACAACAAAAGGACTTATCTTCTATTGTAATAGTTTGATCGCAGGCAGTTCCGCAATGATAACAATTGATTGCACTCATGTTGATGCAAATATCAAATGAGTCTTGGACCAGGACAATAAGTTAACTCATACTAATTCATGACAAAAGTCATATTCTTAAAAATGGGATCATTGCTATTGAGCACCTTATAATAGCCCTGTTTATACCACTTGAATCTAGCTATATTGGCCAAGAGGGTATTTTGAATAAATGTTTTGTTTTTATCCAATTGATTCAACAATGCCTTTTGAGAAGGATTCGCATAGCTTTTCAGAGCCGACCATAAATCAATATTGGCGTACGCTTTCAAAAAATCCGCTTCAGTCTTGAATTGCTTAAAATCATTCAAATGCGACAAATACCAGTTTAAGCTAAATTGATTCATTAAATTCTCTTGCCAAATTTTGATATAATTAGTATCGGTATAAATTGCATTAGAAGAAATCCATTGGTCAGGATAAATTCCACCTCCCCCATAAACGATATGACCTTTGGGAGTTTTGAATGCCTTCCCTTTTTGAGAAGAGTCTGGAATTCCTTTTGCATCTAAATTGACTCTATTATAAAAATCATGTTCGTATGCTAGTTTACCTTTAGCATAGGACCTTTGTATATTTCTACCTAAAGGAGAATAATATTTTGCAGTAGTCAATCTTAGAGCACCTCCATTGGATAATCTAAATTGTTGTTGCACCAATCCTTTCCCAAAACTTGTTCTACCTAGGATTGTTGCTCTATCCCAATCTTGCAATGCTCCAGCAAGTACTTCACTTGCTGACGCAGAACCCTCATCCATTAAAACAAATACTGACCCTTGTTCAAACAATCCCTCTCTTTTGGTTGTATAATCTACCCTTGGCGAGTGCAATCCTTCTGTATACACTATTAATCTATTGCCACTAATTAATTCATCTGCAATAGCCACTGCTTCTGAAAGCAAACCACCCCCATTGCCTCTCAAATCAATCACCAACGCTTTAATCCCTTTTTGCACCATTGGATCCAAAGCTTCCATAAAACCTTCATAGGTTCTATCCGCAAACTTATCAATTCTTATATATCCTGTAGTATCGTTGATTAAATAACTTGCATCGATAGAAGAAACGGGTACATTGCCTCTAACAACTTGTTTAGTAATCATTTTGCCCGATCTAAGAATTTGCAATTTTACTGTACTACTTTCTGGACCTTTAATTTTCTTTCTAATCTCATCTGCATCCCATTGCTTACCTGATAATTGAATACTATCATCTGCTTTTAATAATATATCTCCTATTGCTAATCCAGCTTTTGAAGATGGGCCATCCGGTATCACATAACTCACTATAATACTATCTTTATTTTGCTGAAACTCTATACCAATACCTCTATAATTGGTACTAAGTTGCTCATTCACTTCTACCAAATCTGTAGGTGGGATATATACTGAATGTGGATCCAGATTCGCTAAATAATCATCAATCAATTTCACAGTTACACTATCAGATGGCAAACTATCCACATATCTAGCTTGCACTATATTAATAATTTCTTCCATTGGATTAGCAGCATGGTTGCTTAAAGATTGAAGCGAAAATCTACCTTTCGTATAATTGCCCAAAAACATACCAATTATCAATATCATCGCGTATAGGAGTGGCTTCTGCCAATGAGTGCTTGAATTTTCTTTCATAGTGTATTATTAAAGCAAAATTACATTATTAAACCCTTAAAATATGCTAATTTCACTTTCAGATTCTACAACATGAAAAACAACTTTATAATAGCGGATAGTGGGGCCACTAAATGTCAATGGACCGTAGTTCAAAAGAACAAAAAGAAGACCATTACAACTATTGGAATTAGCCCCTACTTTTTAAGCGCAGAAGAAATTGTAGCTATTTTGAATAAGGCATTTGATAAAAAAATTGACTGTTTAGCAATCAAGGATATCTATTTTTATGGCACAGGATTGAGTAACCAAGACAATGTTGTTATTATCAAAAAAGCATTAAAGCAGGTTTTCAAAAAAGCCAACTTGGATATTCAAACAGATTTAATGGCTATAGCAAGAGCTTCTTGTATGGATCAGAAAGGTGTGGTTTGTATATTGGGTACAGGCTCTAATGCTGGTTTTTATAATGGAAAAAAAATGACTAAAAATAGTCCAGGTTTAGGTTATGTATTAGGAGATGAAGGCAGTGGCGCTTATTTAGGAAAAAAAGTTCTACAATATTATTTATACCAAACCTTTGACGAAGATCTAATGAATGCTTTTGAGCAAAAATATCATCTAGATAGAGCTACTATTTTAAATCAAGTGTATAAAGCACCATTAGCGAATAGATATATTGCACAGTTCACTGAATTCTTAGTAGAAAACAGAGGCCACTATATGATTGAAAATATCATTGAAGATGGATTAAATGATTTCTTTTTTACGCATTTAAATAAATTGAATGAATCTTGGTTATACCCCATTCATTTTGTAGGTAGTGTTGCTTTTGGCTTTAAAGATATTTTAAAACAATTGGCACAAACTTATGAATTTGAGTTAGGCAAGATTATGAAAACACCTTCTGAAGGTTTATTAGCCTATCACCATAAGCATTCTTAACAATGCACGATATTGAACCTTATTATCATTGGCGTCATTTGTATACCGCCGAAGAAGATCCTAGATCACCCTTCTACGGCCAAACCTATAGTGAGTTTGAGTTTTCTCAAACTGTGTACAATTATTATATACATCCCCAATGGGATTCAATTGCTAGTAAAACACTGTACTTGAAAATTATTTATGCAGATTATGATTTACAATTTGCCATTATTGAGATGATTGGAGAATGGAATGATGCCATTGAAAATGATATTATGACATTCAAAAGAGAAGTCTTAGAAAAATTAATGGATGAGGGTATCTATAAATTTATTTTAATCACCGAAAGTGTTTTTAATTTTCATAATGGCGACAAAGATTATTACGAGGAATTGTATGAAGAATTATCCGACCAAGATGGTTGGGCAGTGATGGTGAATTTTCACAAAGCCGCTCAACATGATTTTTTATTGAAAAAACTGAATCGGTATATCGAACTGATGGAATTTGATAATTGGAGAACTTATAAACCAGAAGACTTTTTTCATTTAATTGACAAGAAACTAAATGATAGACTATCCTTTAAATAAATTTTGCCTAATACACCAAGTCCTCGTAAGCAGCCAATAATTCTCTGTAGGCATGATCATCTTTTGCCAGTTTAGCTTCCGCCATCCCCTTTTCATACCATTGAATTGCTGCTTCAATCTCTTGTAAATCCACTAAGCATTTTGCTAAATGATAATAAGAACCAATGTAATTAGGCGATTCGGTCAGTACTTCAATGAACAAATCCTTGGCTTTTAGCAAATCACCCAACTTGATGTATTCCAATGCTAGCGCATGTCTTAAGAAGTTATCCTTAGGTTGTTGATTTAAAAATTCAATAATTCTTTCTATTCGGGTCATCTTAACTTATTTTTGCACTTTAGAAAGTAAAAAACTATCCTATATTTGCATTAGTTGCATAAACAACTAATATTGATAAAAAACAAAATTCACTATTATGAAGGTGCTAGTTTGTATAAGTAAAACACCAGATACTACAGCCAAAATTGCTTTTACCGAAGGTAATACAAAGTTTGATGAAAATGGAGTACAATGGATCATCAACCCTTACGATGAATGGTAT
>JALRFB010000110.1 GCA_023256555.1 Sediminibacterium sp.
TTAGGCGCTATGGTTCGAACAGTTTGAATGGTATTGTAGAAATAATCTTCCGTCAAACCATTTAAAATATAAGTCTTCCATCTTCCAATAATCTGAAAGGGACCATCTAAATCTCCCAATAAAGAACCCAACATATAATTTTTTACTAAATCTAATTCATCTTGTTCTACCAATTCTTCTCTTAAAATTTTCATTTCCTTATATACTTCATCAATAGTCGCCCTACAAACATCTTTTCCGGCATCAGTACTAATCATCCATGCACATTCTTGCATATGATTCTGCAAATAACTATGAATACCATAAGTATATCCTTTGTCTTCTCTGATATTACTCATCAATCTAGAACCAAAAAAACCACCAAAAATATTATTCAAAATTTGTGCACTAGCAAAATCAGGATGATGTCTATTAGGGAAATGTCTTGCGATCCTAATAGAACCTTGCACAGAACTTGCATCATTCACCACACTATATTTTTTCTGTGATGCAGCAATAATTGGATGATTAAATTCTGGTAATGCTTTTTTATTTAAAGGCAGAGCGCCAATATGTTTATTCAATAATTCAATAGTAGTAGCAGGAAATTTCCCAGCCATAAAAATTACTACTTTACCTTCTTTATAAAATTGATTATAAAAATCAACTAGATCTTCTCTGGTTAAATTATTAAAATCTTTTTCTGTAGAATATTTACCATAAGGATGTGCTATTCCAAATAAATATTCATCAATTAATCTATTGGCAATAAAGTCACCTTTTTTCAAATTCAATGTCAATCTTTGAATTTGATTTTTTTGATAAATGTCTAATTCTTTTTCTGGGAACTGTGCATCGGTAATTAACTCGCTCACTGTTGGAATCACTTTTTCGAAATGCTTGCTCAAACAATGTAATGAAATGGTAGAAGTTTCGTTATAACAGCTTCTATTCAAATAAGCACCATAAAATTCAAAAGCTTCATTTATCTCAAATGCTGTCTTAGTAGATGTGCCATTTTTTAATAAAAAATTAGTAGCAGCAGCTACCCAGTTCTTTTTTTCGTAACTATTGCCAGCATAAAAAATCATCTCCATCATCATCACTTCTTGTGACCCCCCTTCAAATGCATATACTTCTACATTATTATCTAAACTATACTTTTGGTATGGTTTTAATTGAATATCAAAGTCAACAGCATCTTTTATAAAGGGTGCCTTATTTCTATCTAATGCCATGATTTATGATTTGCTATAATAATATAATGTGTTACGATTTTGCTCTGAAAAAATTGCCTGAGCAGTAGATTGGATCAAGGCTGGTGTGACAGCTTGGTATTTAGCCAATTCAGTATTCATTAATGCTGCATCACCTAATAATTCATAAAAAGCTAAACTATGTGCTCTATTCATGATACTCATGTCTTCAAAGCAAATAATACTTTCTGTTTTATTAATTACTTTTTGCACTTCTTTTTCGTCTAATAAATGATGGGTGATTTGTGCCACTTCATCTAAAACTGCTTTTTCAGCAACAGACATGCTTACTCCCTTCACTAACTTACCTTCAATGACCAATAATCCTGGATCGATGGTGCCAAAATGATAACAATCAATACTAGAAAATAATTGTTTTTTCTTAATTAAAGATTCATACAATCTAGCACTTGCTCCACCTCCTAATACCTCTGTAATTAAATCTGTAGCATGATAAGTTTCATCAAATCTTCCGCCCATGTGCCAAGTCATCATCAACATATCCATGGGCACATCTGCACGAACGTCTAATGATTTATTTTTTTCTTGTTTTGGCTCTACTGGTAAATTTCTATGATACGCTTTTCCTGGTTCAATTGGTCCAAACCATTTTTCAGCTAAAATTTTAACTTGCTCGGTAGTCACATTTCCAGTAACCACTAAAATGGCATTATTGGGTCTGTAAAATTGAAAGAAAAATCTTTCACTTCTTGCATAGTTGCCTGCTCTACATGTTCTAAAGAAGCACCAATAGTCATCCATTGATACGGATGCTTCGTATAAGCTAAATTGCGCATCTTATGCCATGCATCTCCATAAGGCTTGTTAATATAATGTTCTTTGAATTCTTCACAAACAACCTTACGCTGTACTTCTAAACTCTTTTCACTAAAAGCCAAAGACAACATACGATCACTCTCTAACCAAAAAGCAGTTTCAATATTTTCTGCAGGTAATTGACAATAATAGTTGGTCAAATCATTGGTGGTATAGGCATTGTTTTCTCCTCCTGCTCTTTGCAAGGGCTCGTCATAATCTGGGATATTGATACTACCTCCAAACATCAAATGTTCAAATAGATGTGCAAACCCTGTTTTGTGGGGGTTTTCGTCCTTAGAACCCACATTATATAAAACATTCACTACGGCCATGGGAGTACTGGTATCTTGATGCACCAAAACCTTTAAGCCATTATCTAGTGTAAAACGATCAAATTGTATCATAGAAGGGCAAAATTAGTCAAATCATTGTATACTAGATATATTAACTTTGCCGTCTAATTATTTGACTATGCAGTTGGAATCACTTTACCAAAGAGCCTTGAATTTCGAATACTTAACAAAAGAAGAAGGAATGTTTTTATTTGAAAACGCTCCATTAACCGAATTGACTTATGTAGCGAATGAGTTAAGAAAAAAACAAGTGCCTCATGGAAAAGTAACATGGCAGATTGATAGAAATTTAAACACCACCAATGTTTGTATAGCCAACTGTAAGTTTTGTAATTTTTATAGAATTCCTGGTCATCCAGAGTCCTATATCACAGATATGGACACCTATCGCAAAAAGATCAAAGAAACCATCGAATGGGGCGGAGATCAATTATTATTACAAGGTGGCCATCATCCTGAATTAGGCTTGGAATTTTATGCCAATTTGTTCAGACAAATTAAATCAGAATTTCCCACTATTAAATTACACACATTAGGCCCACCTGAAATTGCACATATTGCAAAATTAGGTGGACACACCCATACACATGTATTAAAAACATTGCAAGAAGCAGGCATGGATTCCTTACCTGGTGCGGGTGCAGAGATTTTAGTAGATCGTGTTAGAAGATTGGTATCTAATGGAAAATGTGGTGCAGATGAATGGTTAGAAGTAATGGCAGCTGCGCATCAATTAAATATTACTACCAGTGCTACCATGATGTTTGGACATGTAGAAACCATTGAAGAAAGATTTATTCATTTAGTGAGGATTAGAGAGACGCAAGATAGAAAACCAAAAGATGCAAAAGGATTTTTAGCATTCATCCCTTGGACCTTCCAAGATGTTGATACCCTTTTAACAAAGATTAGAGGAGTACACAATTTAACGACCACAGAAGAATATATTAGGATGATTGCCATAAGTAGAATTATGCTCCCTAATATTAAAAACATTCAGGCAAGTTGGTTAACCGTGGGTAAAGCTACCGCACAGGTATGCTTAGAAGCTGGAGCAAACGATTTTGGAAGTATTATGTTAGAAGAAAATGTGGTAAGCGCAGCGGGTGCTCCACATAGATTTACCTATAAAACTATCCAAGAAGCCATCAAAGAAGCCGGATTTGAGCCTCAATTAAGGAATCAGCAGTACGAATGGAGAGAATTACCTCAAAATATCCAAGAACAGGTAATTAATTACTAGTTGACTGTAACATATTGAAGCTAGAAGCGTTCTATATACAAAACATCCTTAACTCAAAGAATGACAGATATAGCTTACAATAATGCAGTAGACCAATACGCCGATGGCGTCTACCGTTTTATTGTAAAAAATATACAGCATGAAGAAGATGCAAGGGATATTGTTCAAACAGCCTTTGAAAAGCTTTGGATCAATCGTGCTACAGTAGACCCTTTAAAAATTAAATCATATTTATTTACTATCGCCTATCATCAAATGATAGACCATATACGTAAAGTAAAAAAGTACTCTATTTCAGATATATACGAAACGGAAAATACTCAAGCTATTTATCAACCACAACACGAATTAAAACAAACCATTTTAAAAGCAATCAACGAACTCAATCCTACGCAGAAAAGTTTGATCCTTTTAAAAGATTATGAAGGATATAGCTATCAAGAAATTGGAGAGATTATGAATTTAAGTGAGAGTCAAGTGAAAGTATACATTCATAGAGCAAGATTACAATTAAAAGATAAATTAAGTCATTTACAAAAAGCAAGTGCTTAAATGGAATTGAATCAAGACAACTACGAAAATTATTTATTGTTATATATCGACAATGAATTAACTGCTCCAGAAAGAGCAGCAGTAGAGTCTTTTCTTGAATCTAACCCTCAATATGCCGCTGAATTTAAAGCTTTACAAAATGCCCTAATAGCGCCAGAATTG
>JALRFB010000111.1 GCA_023256555.1 Sediminibacterium sp.
TCTGTACCTGATCCTCCAACAAGTTGGTGACTAAATAGAAATTTATATTTTGCTTTACTATTGGTTAAGGTTTTTTTTAACCAATTATATTGATCAATGCCTAAACTCCAACCCCATTCTGGTTTGGATTTGGTATACATATAGGGGTCAATAACTACAAAAAGAGCATCACCCCATTCCCAAGCATAATAGTTTTCTCTAATTCCTACAATTGGTTCTGCAATATTATTTCCTGAATAAAATTGATTTGGGTATGGATTAGGAAAATAAGTTTTTCTAATAAGTGCTGCCATAGAAGGCAAACTACTTTCATTGGTATTAGGAAGCCAGCCAAGTTCGCCTTCGTGATTTCCGAGCGTGATAAAAAGTGAGGCTGAATGAGTAAGTTCATTGAAGTATTTCCTAAAAAGCAAGGTTCTATCAATAATGGAAGCTTTATTGATTACAGGAAGTTTATCATTCATTGTATTATCTCCCAAGTCGACAATAAAATCGGGTTTTTTAGATAGCATATGTTGCAAAGTTAACTTGTATGCTTCTGGGTCGCAATTACTATCTAGATGTGGATCAGCTTCAACTACAAATGAGAAAGTTGAACCAGATTTTCTTTGAGTTTGAAAAGAATGTTCTGCTCCATTTATATAGTTGCTACTTGATGTAAGTTTGTATTTTGTCCTGTAATAATATTTGACATTAGGTAATAAATTACTAAAGTTTACTTCAATCGGAGTGTCTGTAATTGTTGTATAAATTGGAGTATTTGCAGTATACACACCACTTGTTAACCCATACTCCCAATAAACATTTACACTTTTGTCAAAAAGAATATTCATAGTTATACTTGTATCAGTTGGACGACCTAAAATTTCAGTATAATTTTGAGCTTTTGATAAGTGAAATGTTAAAATAAAAAGTATTGTTAGAGTTTTTTTCATTTATTGATTATAATTTTTTGACTTTTTTGCCAAGAATCAGTTTTAATATTTAAAATGTACAAACCATTTGATAAGGCGCCAATATCAATTTTCTTTTGATTTGAAACTAAAACCTGATTACCCATTTCATCAAAAAGAGTGGCTTCGAATTTTATAATGGGATGTAAGAAGTTTAAATTAATTTGATCAGAAGTGGGATTTGGATAAATTGTTACAAGCTCATTAATATTTTGTTGTTCAATTTCATTCAATGCAGTAACAAGACAGGTCCCAATAGTATAGCTAAATCCAATTTCTCTATTTTTATGTTTCCCATCTAGGGTGTCTTTTGGTAAGTATGCTTTTACATAATCTACTTTCACACAACTATTCGATACATTTACCTTGATATGGCCAGTACCATCAAGTGTGTCAGATGTATATGCGTCTGCATTTGCAAGTTTTCCAATTGTATAAGTAGAATCACTTGGCATAGGAACTTCTTGATAATGTATACCATCTAATATTTCATGAGCAAATAAATGATCATGACCTTGAAAGAAAATATTTACACCATTGTCTTTGAAAAGTTGATGTATTGGCTTGCCCCAGCCAGGTCTATTTTTATCAAATCCATAAGTTTTACCATCTGCTTCATAACCACCCCATTCATAAAGTTTAGCATTAGTTAAACCTCCTCTTCCTTGCCCTCTAATATGATGTGCAAAAACAAATTTATATTTAGCTGTGCTATTTTCAAGTGTATTTCTTAACCAAGTATATTGTTTTAAACCTAAAGACCAGTCCCAATTTTGAGGCTTATCTGAATTAATGTTTTGATATCTATAAACATCCAATACAACAAAAAGTGCATCGCCCCATGTCCAGGCATAGTAATTTTCTGGACTTCCTATACCATATGCTTCATTATCCATATTGCCCGAATAAAAACTATTGGGAGATGGGTTTGGATAATAATACTTTCTCCAATAAGTTCCCCAAACTGCAAGATTATTTGGAGGATTTTGATTTAAATAAAAATCATTTTCACCTTCATGATTTCCCAAGCTTATAAATAATGGTACTGAATGACAAATATTTCCCAAATACTGTCTATAATCTTTATGTAAAATATTTAAATCATTTGAAGTGATAGAGTAGGGATTATGATCATCACCGAATATATCACCAAGAGATAGCATGAAATCAGGTTTATCAAGTGCTTGGTTATTGAGTGTGACTTGATACATACTTCTTATCCCTTTTTTATCGTATAAATGTTCATCAGATTCTACAGTAAATGTGAATGCTTCCCCTTTATTTCTTTGTGTTTGAAAACTATATTCAGGACTTGAATTGAAATTATTGATAGAATTATTTTTATATCTTAATCTGTAGTAATATTTAGTATTAACCGTTAAATCAGATAAATTAATCGTGTAAGTTTGATTTGATGAAGTATAATATGTTGAACTAGTTTTTATATAGTTTTGAGGGCTTGTTCCGTATTCAATATAAAAATCAGTATTTTGATCAAAAAGTAAGCTTAAAGAAATAGATTTATCAGTTGGACGACCAAGAATAATAGAGTAATTCTGGCTATAAATTTTCGAGTTTATTATACAGCTAAATAAAAGTGTAAAAACTATTTTTTGCAAGATTTACCTATTTTTAGTTCATATTTAGACTATTCTAAAAGATAAAAGTTTAACTCCCTTTTAAACTTTTATAAAGAAACCAAGTCTAAACTATACAAAGTCCGATAAATGAGAATTCTTTTCAATTTATTTTGTTTGATTTTTTTATTGGAGTCTTGTCAATAGTCTTCAGATAATGTCATTTCTTCTAATACACCTATATCACAAGCGCCAGTAAATAACACTCCTGCCATTGCTAATCAATTGAAATTCAATGGGAACGGATTTAATCACAATGGTCTTTACCCTAAATTATATACCTGTGACAGTTTGGGAATTTCACCTGGATTACAATGGTCTAATGCCCCTGTAGCTACAACTAGCTATGCTATCACTATGTATACCATTCCTCCAACTGGCGACAAACATGTATATATTGTTTTATATAATATACCTTCAAATGTTAGTTCAATTCCAGATGATTCTAAATCAATAGGAGTTTTTGGCATCAATACCGTGAATGGGAAAACTTCATATACTCCGCCATGTTCACAGGGACCAGGGGCTAAAGTGTATGTTTTAACGATGTATGCTTTGAATGCACCACCAACAATAACTGTTCCTAATTCACAAGTAACAATGGATATTCTACTTGCAGGAATGAAGAATAAAATTTTAGATAGTGCTGTTATGAGTGTTACCTATACAAGACCTTGATTATGAAAAAACTATATTTCCTTTTTACGGTTCTATTAATTTTACATGTAAAATTTTTATTTGCTCATGTAGGTGGGCATTATCATAAAGGGGATGGAATACAATTAAATACTTGGACACTAAAATCAGGTAAATCTATTCAGGGAAATTTTTCATTCTCAAAAAACAACGTCATTTATCTTGAACAATTAGAAGGAAAAATAGTCCCTGTTTTATTAAGTGATTTAAGTGAACAAGATCAACAATTGGCGAAATGGAAAATCAAAAGGTTAAACAGTTATAATTTTTCTGAAGATGTGAACTCTTTCCCTGAATCTAATATTCCATTTAAATATATACCTGTTCTTATACTTTCTGTTGCTTTAGCTTTATTTTTTTATAACTTTAAATATGTTAATTCATATTTTTTCAAATCAAGATTTGAATTTGGCATTTTTAGTTTTTTTACAATTATTGTAATCATTATTGCATGTTCTAAGTCCACTACTACAAGTTCTTCTATTACAAATAATCCAATTAGCAATCCATCAACTGATCCAGTAGTAATAGCTATTCCAAAAACAAATACTTCTTCAATTGATTCAGCTTTTACTGCATTTAAACCTGCTATAGCAACTAATTGGGATGATACATATTTTTATATTGCTTCTAATGGAATACCAAATCATAACATGATGATAGGAATTACAAGTTGGCAACAGCAAGTTCCTATAACACAACCTTATAATGGTACTAATAGTTGGTCAATACCTTTGCAACCAGCTTATGCAACTATACCTTTAAGTACAAAAACTAATTTAATGAAAGGGGCTGTAGCTGTAGCAGTTAACGGGATACCCATATTCAATGCCTTAAATAATAGAGGAGAAGATTCATATAAAATTGGAGAATTAGACAATTGGGGTGGACATTGCGGAAGAGGAGATGATTATCATTATCATGCGGCCCCCTTGCATTTATCAACCATTAATGGTTTAAAACCAATTGCTTATGCAGTGGATGGATTTGCTGTTTTCGGCATAAAAGAACCTGATGGAAGTTCAATGAATATTTTAGATACATGTCATG
>JALRFB010000112.1 GCA_023256555.1 Sediminibacterium sp.
ATTAATGACAGTAATTTCACTAATAATAGTTGGGTAAGTAATAATGCAAAATTAATGGTCCGACTAAAAGACAGCGCAGGTATACAAAGTTCTGGCAATTCTTTGGGGCATGATTTGCAATTAATCATTGATAACAATGTTCAATATCCATTTGTGTTGAATAATTACTTTATTGCAGATTTGGATACCTATCAATCTGGAAGTATTGTTTTTGGTTTACCCAATTTGTCAATAGGTAAACATCAATTAGTAATTAAGGCCTGGGACCTATTAGGAAATCTTTCAAAAGACACTTTATGGTGTATTGTTCCAGAAACCAATATTTTAATGGCAAAGGATTTAGTGAATAAACCCAATCCAATGAATCAATTTACGCAGTTTAGTTTTGACCTAAACCTGCAGGATATAGGTGTTGAGACCGAATTTTCTCTACGAAATCTGAATGGTCAACAATTAGTGAATAAGGTGTTAACTCATAAAAATATTTCTAATAAATGGGTGATAGACTGGGATGGAAGGGATCAGTCGGGCGCAACCATCCCTCCTGGTTTTTATATTTATACGATCACTATTAGGTCAGGTTCTCAAATATTTGTGCTATCAAATAAGTTAATCAAATTATAAAATATACACTTTCTATAAGTATCTTCGTTCAGTAAACCAAGTTTTGATTTATGTCAAAGAAATTTATTGCTTCAATTTGTATCCTAATAGTTTACTTCAATAGTTCAGTTCAAGTATCTGCACAAACAAAACCTATTTCTATACAAAGTACAGCAGTACCATTTATGTTAATTTCTCCAGACGCAAGATCTGGTGGTATGGGAAATTTATCTTTGGGGATGTCAGCAGAATCTAACGACCTTTTTGGAAATAATGCAAAGCTTCCATTGTTAACTGAAAAGCAAGGGTTCTTGATTAACTATACACCATGGTTGAAAGATTTAGGATTGACAGATGTGTATTTAGCGAGTGCAGGTTATTATAAAAAATTGGATGAGAATAGTAGCATCAATAGTTCTTTAAGATTCTTTAGTTTAGGTAATATCCAATTCTCTGATGTAAATGGAACACCCACATCTGAACAAAGGCCCAATGAATTTAGTTATGATTTTGGGTATAGTTTTTTAATTTCTAATCAATTCAGTGCAGGTATTACTTTAAGATATATCCACTCTAAATTAGTGACAGGTTCCTTTATTGGAAGTGCTATCGATTATAGGGCAGGAAATACTGTTTCGGGAGATTTGAGTTTGTTTTATAAACAACATGAAGATCTTTCTGGTTGGCATTTTGGAATGCTATTATCTAATTTGGGCGGTAAGATTAGTTATTCCAATGCGAGTAAAAACAAATATTTTATTCCTGCCAATCTTGGAATTGGAGTAGGCTATTTAACAAGATTTGATACCGAAAATGCTATTGAATTTGGCGCTGATGTAAATAGATTATTAGTTCCAGCAAGTCCTTCTGCTACTGATCCAGATTATGCAGCATTAAAAGATCAGTACTTTTCTCAATCCGTTATTTCAAGTTATTTTAATTCTTTTACCAACAAGTATGGTATGCCTATTGGAGAGTCATTAAAAATTTCAGTAGGTGCTGAATATAATTATACCAATCGATTCTTTTTGAGAGCTGGGTATTTTATGGATAACAATAAGAACCTTGGGAATATGCAATATTTTACTTTGGGTACTAGTTTTCAATACCAACAATCTAAATTTAACATTTCTTATTTAGTGCCTTCAGGCGGTGGTATTACTAAGAATCCATTATCTAATACACTTAGATTTGGTTCTATCTTCTACTTCTAAGTTTATTTTCTAAATTATAAGTACTTTTGTTGAACATGCCTACAATAGTAAAAATTGTCAACAAGAGTCAACATCCTATTCCTGCATATGCTACTGCAGGTTCCTCTGGTGTTGATATAAGAGCCAATATTGAAAAATCTATACAAATACAACCATTAGAAAGGGTACTAGTTCCCACTGGTTTATTTTTTGAAATGCCAGAGCACATAGAAGCACAGGTTCGACCAAGAAGTGGATTAGCAATTAAACAAGGATTAACTTGTTTAAATACGCCTGGTACAATTGATGCAGATTATAGAGGGGAAGTAAAAGTGATTTTAATTAATCTTTCCAATGAAATTCAAACTATTCAAAACGGAGATAGAATTGCGCAAGTGGTTTTTCAATTAATTGAAAAAGTAGAATTTGTAGAAGTTGATACTTTAAACGAAACGGAAAGAGGCGCTGGTGGTTTTGGCCACACAGGAAAAAATTAAATCAATGAAGCATTTAGTATACATATTACTACTGATATTTTTTGTGCAAGCTTGTACCAATGTCAAAAAAGTACAGGTCATTCAAGATGCATTGTCAGTGGTGGATAGTAGTAATTTAAAAAAAGTACCTGAAATTGATTCATTAGCTATTGTAGAAGAAATTGTAAATCATTTTAATACGGACAAAATTGCATTTACAACCATGAATGCAAAAATTAAAGTGGATTACGAATCTGAAAAAAATGCAGACTCTTATATCGCCAATATGAGTATCCAAAAAGATAGTACTATATATATAACTGTTAGGGGTGCGATGGGTGTGATTGGTTTAAAAGCATTGATCAAAAGAGATTCTGTTACATTGTTTTATCCTTTGCAAAAAAAGACAGACAAAAGGCCTCTAAAAGCTTTAGTAGATATTGTCAAGATTCCATTCTCCTATACAACCATTGAAGACCTTTTGATTGGTAATCCAATTTATATGGATAATGCTAAGTTGGTTTCATTTAAAAAAACAGAAGATAGGTTACAAGCAAGTTTATTGGGTAGCTTGTTTAAGAATTTAGTTGTATTAGATGCAGCGCATACAAAAATTGTACAATTAAAGTTGGATGATGTTGATATTGCTCAGCATCGAACATGTAATATTAGTTATAACAATCATGTCAAAGTGGATAATGTGTCTTTCCCATTAAGCAGAGAAATAACCATTGAGAGCAAGACTAAATTAATTATTCATATGGAAGTGAAAGAGTATGGTTTTAATGAGCCATTAAAATATACCTTTGCTATTCCAAGACCAGGAAAACGAAGATAATATATGAACTTATTCAAAATAAAAATGTGGATTGGCTTATTGATTGTTTGTTTTGTTTTTTGCAATACTACTAATGCTCAAACAAATCCCTCCAGGGAAGATTTACAAAAACAAGAACAATCATTAAGAAGAGAGCTAGATGAATTGAATCAATTGTTGGAACAAACCAAAAGAAATAAAAAAAGTTCACTAGGTCAATTGGCTGTTATTAGAAGCAAGATTGCAAAAAGAGAAGCATTGGTGAATGGTATTAGAAATCAGGTGAAAATTTTGGATGCTGCCATTTATAACAATCAATTAGATGTTCAGAAATTAAATAAGGACTTAGATACTTTAAAGTCTAAATATGCTAAAAGTATCATCTTCTCTTACAAGGGTAGAAGTGGCTATGAATATTTGAATTTCTTGTTCTCAGCCAAGAGTTTTAATGATGCAGTCAAGCGTATTACCTATTTAAGAAGTTATCGCCAGAATAGAGAGGCACAGGCTAATGCAATCAATATGTCCCAAAATGATTTAAACATTAAAATTGGGCAACTAAGTGATAATAAAAAAGACAGATTAAAAACATTGTCTGTTCAAAATGAACAATTGCAAGTGTTAGAACAAGACAAAAAAGAACAAGATAAAGTTGTCAAGCAATTAAAGAGCAAAGAGGAAGAGATTACTGCACAAGTAAAGCAAAAAGAAGCCCAACGTAGAAAAATGCAGCAGGCATTGACTGCATTAATTAAAAGAGAGATACAGGAAGCGGAGAGAAAAGAAAAAGAACGTTTGGCCAAAGCAAAAGCTGCTAATGCAGAAGCTGCCAATAAAGCAAAAGCATCTGAAAATAATTCCACTGCCAAAGCGAATGTTAAAATTGGCAAAGTGGATGGTGGCTTAGCAAGTACTACAGATAATCGTCCCTATTCTGCATTAGAAACAACAGAAGAAGGAAGAGAAACTTCCATTTCTTTTGAAAACAATAGAGGGAATCTACCTTGGCCAGTAGATAGAGGTAATGTTTATGTGCATTTTGGCGTTGAGAATATTCCAGGAACTAAATTGAATAGAAAAAGTGACGGTATTGAAATTGCTTTACCCAAAGGTAGTGCAGTTAAAAGTGTTGCAGATGGTACGGTAATTTACGTGGGTGATATTAATGGTGACCTTTCGATTTTTGTGAAACATGGTAAATACTTTACAACATACTCTCATTTAAGTACAGCGAATGTAAGAG
>JALRFB010000113.1 GCA_023256555.1 Sediminibacterium sp.
AAAGATGTCTGTGCTTATTTATCTTATCATGCATCTCCAGTGAGTGCATTAAGTCCATTTACCAAAAAAATTGTATCAGATCAATCTGTTCCAAGTTTTAAAGTTAGCATTGAAGACGAGAAAGCCTGTGCAAGATATGCTGGAGTGGTCATTGAAGGAGTTGAAGTAAAAGCTTCACCTTCTTGGTTAAAAAATAAATTACAATCTATTGGTTTAAGATCAATCAACAATATTGTAGACATTACAAATTATATTTTACACGAAACTGGCCAACCTTTACATGCATTTGATGCTGCAGTGATTAAAGACCAAAAAGTATTGGTAAAAAAATATCCTGCTGGAACAAGCTTTATAAGTTTGGATGGAGTGGAAAGAAAATTAGCTGCTTCTGATTTAATGATCAGTGATGTAGAAAAGCCATTATGTATTGCCGGTGTGTTTGGAGGATTAAATAGTGGTGTAAAAGATGCTACCACAACTATTTTTCTAGAGAGTGCTTGGTTTGATAATGTAACTGTTCGTAAAACATCAGTGCATCATGGTTTAAGAACCGATGCTGCTACAAGATTTGAGAAAGGCGTGGATATTGAAAATACAGTGAAAGTATTAGAAAGAGCAGCATTAATGATTCAAGAAATTGCAGGCGGAAAAATTGGTCAAGTAGTAGACCTGTATCCTCATCCTGCTACAAAAACCAAAGTGGTATTGCCTTTGGCATATTTGAAAAAATTAAGCGGAAAGCTATATCCAACGGATAAAGTGGTGACCATTTTAAAAAGCTTAGGGTTTGAAATTCTTCAACAAACTACTGAATCTATTGAAGTGGCCGTGCCTTACCACAAGCCAGATATTAGTTTACCTGCAGATTTAGTTGAAGAAGTGTTGCGTATTGATGGATTGGATAATGTGGAGATCCCAAGTATGATCACCATGAGTCCTTCCATAGATCCATTAGAACAAAAAGAAAAATTTAAAGATAAAATTGCACATTATTTAGTGGGTAAAGGATTTACAGAAATCCTAACCAACTCTATTACCAATAGCAAATATTTTTCTGAAGAAAGTTTACAACATGCGGTTACCATGTTGAATAATTTAAGTGCAGATTTGGATGTGATGAGGCCTTCTATGTTAGAGACAGGATTAGAAACTATAGCTTACAATATTAACAGAAGAAATGATCGTATTTCATTTTTTGAAATAGGAAAAGTGTATGCTAAAACTGGTGCAGGTAAATACCAAGAAGGTGAACAATTGGCAATTTATCTTTCTGGAAAACAACATGAAGATGGTTGGAGACAAAAAGGGGTGACACAGGATTTCTTTGTTGCAAAAGGAATTGCAGAGGCAATTGCTCAAATCACTGGTATTCACAAAATCACTTATCAAACAAAGGGTCAAACTGTCGAACTATCCAATCAACAAACTTTATTAGGCAAAATCGAAATCATTTCTTCTAAGAAATTACAAGCATTTGATATCAAACAATCAGTGGTGTATATAGAATTTGATTTGACTGCTTTGTTAGCACATTATCAGCAACACAAAGTGGTTTACCAAGAAGTGTCTAAATATCCATCTGTTGAAAGAGACTTGGCCTTGGTATTACCAAAGTCAATCACTTATGAAAACATTGAATCTTGTATCAAAGCAGCACAATTAAATACTTTGTCTACAACAAGAGTCTTTGATGTTTTTGAAAGTGATAAATTAGGACAGGGTAAAAAATCTGTAGCGATCAATTTTGTATTCAATGCAATTGATAAAACTTTGACTGATACAGAGATTGATACAATGATGAAAAAGCTCATTGGACAATTTGAGAAAAATATTCAAGCTGAAATCAGAAAATAATCTCAACTTTAAGGTATGGTGAATCTACAAACATCTTTAGAGGGTCTTCAAGAAAAACTACAGGTTTTATTGAAAAACTATGCCGCATTAGAGAAAGAGAACCAGCAACTAAAATCCAAACTTGGTCAATCAATAGCACAACAAGACCAGATGGGAAATCAGTTAAAAGATTTGGAAACCCAATTAGCAGCTGCAAGAATGCGCCAATCTAATATGGATCCTGCAGATAAAGCCAAGTGGATCAAGCAGATTGATCAATATATTAAAGAAATTGATCATTCCATTCAAAACCTTAATCCCTAATATGTATGTCTAGCCAAGAAGAATTGATTCCGGTAAACATTACTATCGCCGATCGTACCTATAGGGTTAAAGTGGCTCCAAAAGATGAAGAGGCAGTTAGAAAAACTGCAGCCATTATCAATCAAAAAATGATTGAATTCAAGGGGGCATATGCCGGAAAAGACATGCAAGACTATATTTCCATGGTGCTTTTATGGTTCGCTACAGAGCAACAACAGTCTGGGCAGAATCTATATGAGCTAGAAAGCGTTCAAAATCAGATAGAAACGTTAAAAAATAGCATCGAAAAGGCCATTTCTGGCACTTAATCGCTCACAGCTTTACAATTTGATTATTAATTGATTATCTTCGTTCCCGTCACGAAAAGGGGCAGTATGTATTTTTTTAAAAATCAAGACTTTAACAATGGACCAATCAATATTATTTATCATCATAGGAGCTTCTTCTTTAGTAGGGGGACTCTTAATAGGCAAATTGGTTTTTGCCAGAAATACTAAGAAGCAAGTAGAAGAAGCAGAGGCACAAGCTGCAAATATTCTAAAAGAAGCAGAACTAAGAGCGGAGACGATTAAAAAAGAGAAGCAATTAGAAGCTAAAGAACGTTTTGTTCAACTAAAAGCCGATCACGAAAGAGAAATCTTAGAGCGTAATAAAAAAATTGGTGAAGCGGAAAATCGCATCAAGCAGAACGAGTTAAATATCAATCAAAAAACTGTTGCATTAGATAAACAAATCAAAGAAAACGATGTAATCAAAGAAAAATTAAATCGTGAAATTGATATTGTCAATTTAAAACGTACAGAATTAGAGAAACACCAAGAAGAACATATTCGTCGCTTAGAAAAGATTGCTAATCTTAGTGCAGAAGATGCTAAGCAACAATTAATTGAAAGCTTGAAAAACGAAGCGCAATCTCAAGCCCTTGCTTTACAACAAGAAATTATTGAAGAAGCTAAACAAAAAGCGAACAAAGAAGCGCGTAAGATTATCATTCAATCCATTCAAAGAACTGCTGCAGAAGTAGCTATTGAAAATACGGTAACTGTTTTCAACTTAGAGTCTGATGAAATGAAAGGTCAGATCATTGGTAGAGAAGGTCGTAATATTCGTGCCATTGAAGCTGCAACCGGGGTGGACTTAATTGTGGACGATACTCCGGAAGCGATCTTATTATCTTCTTTCGATCCATTACGTCGTGAGATTGCTCGTTTGAGTTTACAAAGATTGGTGGCAGATGGTCGTATACATCCTGCACGTATCGAAGAAGTGGTAGAGAAAACAAGACGTCAGTTAGAAGAGCAAATTGCAGAAATTGGAGAAAGAACAGTGATTGAATTAGGTATTCATGGTTTACATAAAGAGTTAATTAGAATCATTGGTAAAATGAGATTCAGATCTTCTTATGGCCAGAACTTATTAATGCACTCTAGAGAAACGGCTAATTTATGTGGTATCATGGCTGCCGAATTAGGATTGAATCCAAAATTGGCAAAGAGAGCTGGATTATTACACGATATTGGTAAGGTACCTGACGAGGAAACAGAATTAAGCCACGCATTATTGGGGGCTAAATTGGCCGAGAAATATGGCGAAAATCCTGCAGTAGTGAATGCAATTGGTGCTCACCACGACGAAATGGAAATGCAATATGTAATTTCTCCAATCATCCAGGCTTGTGACGCTATAAGCGGTGCTAGACCAGGTGCCAGAAGAGAGATTATGCAACAATATATTCAGAGAATCAAGGACTTAGAGAATTTGGCGATGAATTATCAGGGGGTTGAGAAAGCTTACGCGATCCAAGCCGGAAGAGAATTGAGGGTAATTGTGGAGGCAGAAAAAGTAACAGATCAGACTTCTGACCAGTTAAGCTTCGAAATTGCACAAAAAATTCAGACTGAAATGACCTATCCTGGGCAGATTAAAGTAACAGTAATACGTGAAAAACGTGCTGTGAACATCGCCAGATAGACGAAAATGGCATAAGAAAGCCCTGAATTTAATATTTGGATCAAATAATTTGGATAATAGCATGGGTAACCCTACCTTTGCCGTCCGCAAAAAACATGAATTATGAGCGCAGCAGTAAAGTTTGTACACGAGCAATTAACAGCAAAAAAAGAGTATCCAGCATTTAAGGCTGGTGATAATATTACCGTAAACT
>JALRFB010000114.1 GCA_023256555.1 Sediminibacterium sp.
ATGGTGGGCAAATAAAGTTACTAATAAAGATTGGGCACATATGTGGATTCAGGAAGGTATAGGCACTTATGCAGAAGGTTTAGCACATTTTGATTTAGGAGGACAAGAAGCTTATGATAAAATTATTGCTGCATGGAAAAGAAGTATAAAATATAAAAAACCAATGGTTGGCGGGGATGAGTTATCTGAAGACGAAACATACGCCGGCAATGATATTTACACCAAAGGTGCTTTTTTCATGCATAGTTTAAGATATGTAGTAGGAGATGAAGTTTTTTTTCCAACTATTAAAAAATTATCAACAGATCCTCAATATACTTATGACAATTTTGTGACTTCCAAAGATGTAGAAGAGTTGTTTAGTAATGCTGCCGGTTATTCTTTAAAATCATTTTTTGATTTTTATTTAAGAACTACTAAAACTATTGAAATTAATATCAAAGAAAATGGCTATCATGTTTATAACATTAAGCCAGTTAATTATATTATGGATTTGCCTTTGGATATATTAATTAATGGAAAGGTTGAAAAAGTAAAATTAACTAGAGATGGCATAACTGTTAATAGTAATACTCCTCCTGTAGTTGATCCTAAAGGATTCTATTTGAAAACAGTAACCATACAATAATTAATAAGATGAAATTTAAAATCTATTTATATACCATTGTTTTAACTGTTATTTCATTATCAGCCTGGGCCGATAATTATCCTAGAAATTATAATGTAGATATTATACATTATAATTTTAAAATTCAACTCTCAGATAAAACGGATGAAATTATTGGAACAACTAAAGTAAGCCTGGTATTTAAAAAAGAAAATATCAAAGATTTTAGATTAGATCTTGTAAATATTGATAAAAAATCTTCTCTCAAAAAAGGAATGGAAGTTGAAGCGGTATTACTTAATGGAGCACCAGTAAATTTTACACATCAAGAAAATAATTTAAATATTCATTGGGAAAAAGGAAGCTTAAAAGAAGAGACTGCTGAATTTACAATTAAATACCATGGCGTACCTGCGGGTGGATTAAAGATTGGTGTAAATAAATATGGTGAAAGATGTTTTTTCAACGAAAACTGGCCAAATAATACAAGACACTGGCTGCCCACTATTGATCATCCTTATGATAAAGCAACCAACGAGTTTGTTGTGATCGCTCCCTCCAAATATAAAGTAGTGTCCAATGGTTTATTAATGGAGGAATCCAAATTAGATTCCGAAAACACTTTAACACATTGGAAACAAAATGTTCCTGTATCAAGTTGGTTATATGTTTTAGGAGTGGCAGAGTTTGCTGTTCAACACGTAGATGAGTTTGATCACAAATCAATTCAAACTTGGGTATATCCTAAAGATCGAGAGGCTGGATTTAAAGATTTTGAAACACCGACTAAAGAGGTTTTGGCATTTTATACATCTTATATTGGACCATTTGCATATGAAAAATTAGCAAACATACAATCTCCAAGTGTAAGTGGTGGAATGGAAACTTCTTCTGCAATATTATATGCAGAAAATTTAATAGATGGTAAAAAATCGGAAAGATTAAGAAATGTAGTTATTCATGAAATTGCTCATCAATGGTTTGGCAATGCAATTACAGAAACAACATGGGATGATGCATGGTTAAGCGAAGGCTTTGCCACTTATTTCACATTATTATTTCAAGAATACCAATATGGCTCAGATGAATATATTGCTGGATTAACAAAAGCAAGGAAATTTGTCTTTGACTACACAAAAAAAGACTCCACTTTTAGCATCATAGATAATAGAACTGCTGAAACAGGAGCAGTTACCAGTGGTATCACTTATCAAAAAGGTGCATGGGTTTTACATATGCTTAGAAATAAAATGGGTGCCGAAAACTTTAAAAAAGGAATACAATCTTATTATAAAAAGTATTTCAATAGCAATACCACTACAGAAGCATTTATTGCTACAATGCAAGAATATGCCAAAGAAGATCTTAAATCTTATTTAAATCAATGGTTAAGCAATCCTTATGTTTTAAAAATCGATGGTCATTGGAAATACGATTCAAAAAATAAGGAAGTATTGATTGATTTAACACAGGCTCAATCAAGTAATTTTATTTTTCATACACCAATAGAATTTGCTATCTACAACCCAAATAACCAGTCTTCTAAAATAGTTAAATTAGATATAGATAGTAAAAACAAGACTTTTAAAATTGCAGTTGATCAAATGCCTTCTCATATAACAGCAGATCCAAGAACAGTATTACTTGCTGATATATATTTTAGTAAAAAATAATTTACTGGGAATGCTGAATCACTTGTAAATAAATTGGCATTCCAATCGTAATGTTTACGGGAAAGGTTAAAGCCAAGGCCATAGGTAGATACAAGCTTGGATTGGCCTTAGGTACATTGATTTTCATAGCCGCAGGTACAGCAATATAAGATGCAGAAGCAGCTAATACTGCGAAAATGAATCTATTAGAAATGTCTGCTGTAACAAATTGAGATAGGTATGCAAATACAACCCCGTTGAAGAGTGGGATGAAGATGGCAAATAAAACAGGGAACCATCCAAATTGAAAGAAGGATTTTAATTTACTTCCACTTACCAATCCCATGTCTAATAAAAATATTGCCAAGAAGCCCTTATAAATATCAGTTGTAAATGGTTTAATCCCTTCTGCCTGTTTGGTAGTGGCAATATATCCAATAATTAAACTTCCTATAATTAAAAATACGCTTCCATTGGTAAGTGAGTGATTGATAATACTTGACTTTTTGATTTTCATTTCTTTGTTGTGCAAAGAAATTAAGATCAGGCCCATTATAATTGCTGGAGATTCCATTAAAGCCATTACGGCTACCATATGTCCATGTAGTGGCAGTTTCAATGATTCTAAATAATTAGATGCTGTTACAAATGTCACTGCACTCACAGAACCATATGCGGCAGCAATAGCACCACTATCGTACACTGACAATCTTTTTTTAAGAATAAAAAATGTATATAAAGGAATGACAAAAGAAATAAATAATCCGAAAAGCAATGAGGTGATAATTTCAAAACTCAGCACGCCATGAGACAATTCTTGTCCTCCCTTAAAACCAATAGAAAATAATAAGTATAAAGAAATAAATTTTGAAGTGTTTTCTGGAATCTCTAAATCACTTTTAAACAACTTTGCTAGAATTCCTAAAAAAAAGAAAAGTAATGCGGGGTTGGTAAGATTTTCTACTAAAAGTGAAAAATTCATAAAGACTATAAATTATCTTCAAAACTAAACAAGAATGACTTTCTAAAACCTTTTTGTTTAGGAATTCTTCTCTCTTTTATCGGTTTTCGAAACTATAGATATATATTTTAATGATCTAGTTCATCCTTATACTCATGTAAGATAGTTTGATCTAATTTTTGACCTACATTTTTTAGTTTAACCAATCTACTATTTAAATATCTATTTGTATTTATACCAATAGCTACTAAGTTTAGCAATTCATTAAGTGCTTCTTTGTTTTCTTGATTCAAATCAGGAGCATTTTTAGGTTTGAAAAAACGAAAGGTTCCTTCAACTTGACTCTTTGTCATACTGTACAAAATCTTCGCGTCTAATACCTTTGACATTTTAAATCTAGCTTCTTCAATTGTAGCCTCCCTTGTTTCTTCAAGTTTAGCAGTGGAGTTTACAATTTTTTCATATTGTTGAATTCCAGATGTAATATCCTTATTCTTAACCATACGCAAACCTCCGGCAGACTTTATTTGATCAAAACCAGTATGGGCACTTTCAAAAGTAGATCTCAATGCAAAATTTCTAATGAAATAATAATAATCTTCGGTAGTTACAGTATTATTATTAATTGCAATAAAAAAAGTATCAAGCATATTTAAACGATAGGTGTTCGCTGCAATGACCGTATCAATCGTCTGAAAATCTAATTGTAAATCTTCATGTACATTTTTTAGATAACTAATCTCTCTATGTTTTTCAACCTGCACTTCTCTTAAATTTTCTGCAAAAAAGCCAAGCGTTACTGCAGCAAACAACATAATAAATTCGGTTAGATATTCTTTCCATTTCTTAGGATGATGTGAATGATGATGTACTTCCATAAAATAATTTTATCTACACTAAATGTAAGAAAGATTTTTTGCACATTAGAAAATATCCGAACGAATAAGTTTAATCGGATTTTGTATTTATTCAAATTAAATTGGGTCCCTAAAAATTAATACTATGGAAATAATACAAAGTTTACAAAATCGAATTTATGAAATCAGAGGTCAAAGAGTTATTTTGGATAAAGACATTG
>JALRFB010000115.1 GCA_023256555.1 Sediminibacterium sp.
AAAGGCAATACATTGTATTTAGTATCTACATTATCTGCTGCATATAAAAATTTAGAAACATCTACAATCCCTTCTCTAAAATCTTCATACCTAGAAGTATTACTTATAGCCTCATGAGTAATGCCAATAAATTTACCAGTTGCATCTGCCCCAATACCAACATTTTGCCAAGATTGTGGTCGGTATCCAGCCAAATTAAACATTTGAGGCCTAGTTAAAACTACTTTAACAGGTCTATTTAATTTTTTTGCAGCAATACATGCAGCAGGAAGATTGGACCAACTTCTTAATCCACTACCAAATCCTCCACCAACATTTTCTGCAATGACTCTTACGTTTTTTTCTGGTAAACCAAAAGTTCTTGCAACTGTACTCTGAGTGCTTTTTGGACCCTGAGTCTTATCATATAAAGTAATTTTATCTTCTGCTTCCCAATGAGCAATAGTCGCATGCATTTCCATTGGTAAATGTACTTCTATAGGAATAGTATATTCTGCTTCAACAAATTTTGCAGCAGTAGAATAAGCTTTTTCTTGACCCCTCTTATAAGTTACAGCAGGTTTTAATTTGGAAGGGTCTTTTCTTAAAAGTTCGAAATTAGTTTCGTGCGCTTCCACAATGTATTCTGCTTTTACTAATCGAATAGCCGCATTAGCATTTTCAAAACTATCGGCCACAATTAATGCGATGGGCTGTCCAAAAAAGCGAACCTTATTGTCATATAACACTTTATGCCCTCTCCACTCGTTTACATTTTTAGGTCTTTCTGAAGCGTTTGAATTATACCCTGGTACAGAGGGACAATTGGCATAATAGATAACATCCAAAACACCTGGAGCTACAATTGCTTTTGAAATATCTAATTGTTTAATAGTTCCTTTGGCAATATTACTTGTAACAAAAACGCCATATGCTAAATTAGGGAGCTGGTATTCTGCAGTATATTTTGCTTTACCATTGGTTTTGTCTGCACCATCCACTCTTTCGTCTTGTAAAAAAGTAGTATTCATATTATTATACATGATCTTAGATTAAAATTGATTTAAATTTTTGCTCCTGATTTTGCAACTTCTTCAATTGCATCAACAATATTTTGATATGCACCACATCTGCAAATATTAGTATCCATATATGCCTTGATCATCTCTCTATTTTTTGCTTGACCTTCTCTAACACAAGCTACTGCTGACATAATTTGACCAGAAGTACAATAGCCACACTGAAATGCATCATGCTTCAAGAATGCTTGCTGCATTGGATGTAGTTGATCTGCTTTAGCTAAACCTTCGATAGTGGTGATTTGATTGTTTTGATTATTTAGAGCCAACTGCATACAAGATTTAGTTCTTTTACCATTAATATGAATAGTACATGCTCCGCATTGACCCATCTCGCATCCCTTCTTTGTCCCAGTATACCCAATCTGTTCTCTTAATAAATTAAGCAAAGTGGTTCTTGCATCAATCTCTAAATCAAATACTTTTCCGTTAATAGTTAGATGTAATTTTTCTTTAGGTATTGGCAAAGGAATAATTGCATCAGCTGCAACAGCTTTGACCAAAAGAGTAGGAGTTAAATACAAAGCGGCAACTGAGGCCGTCTTTTTTAAAAAGCTTCTTCTTGAGTCTGAAAAATGGCAAGGATTCATATACGTCGATTTGACGTAAGTTACTAAATTTTGAACTTATACCCTACGCCTCTCACGGAAATAAAGTACTCCGGATTTTTGGAATCTTTCTCAAAATACTTCCTGAAGGCTGTAATAAAATTGTCGATTGTTCTTGTATTAGGGAAGACCTGATAACCCCAAACTGTTTGCAAGATTTTCTCTCTAGAAACGACAGTATTTTTATTTTCTATCAATAAACGAAGCAATAAAGACTCTGTTTTGGTTAATTGAAGCTTTTTTCCGTCTGCTAATTGCACTTCTAATGATTCAAAATTGATTGAATGGCCTGCAAATTCAAATTGTAAAGATGGATCTTGTGAACCAGTTACTGGATTTGATTTTTGAATAAGCTTAGCAACTCTTAATAAGAGTTCTTCCAAATTAAAGGGCTTGTTTAAATAATCATCCGCGCCTAATTTTAAACCTTGAACCCTATTGAAGCTAGAGTTTTTGGCACTTAATACTAATATAGGTGTATGATTATTATTCAGTCTTAATTTCTCAATTATAGTAAATCCATCAACATTAGGTAGCATAATATCCAAAATAATTAAATCAAAGACTGCATTTTGAATAATGTCAAGTGCTAGCTTTCCGTCAAAGGCTGAATTAACATCATATCCCTCAAGTTCTAAGTTTAATTTTAGTGCTTGATGTAGATGCTCTTCATCTTCTACTAATAGTATTTGCCTTTTTTTATTAATCATATTATAATGAGAACAAAGTTAGTATTAATAAATAAAATCGAAGCTTTAAACCCATATTTAATAGTATTGTTAAACAAATAAAAAATCGGTTATTTCATTTGTCATAGAATTGTCATTTTAAGCTAATTCATGCTTAAAAGCTTCGTTAAATTAGTGTCCAAAATACTAATCTGTCTGACCTTTGCGGTCTGATGAAAAAAGCAATACTATTTATTCTTATTATTAATATTCTGGGCTTTGAATTAATTTCTGCGCAGGTAAACTTTAATAAAGATAGTCTTGCCTTATACAGTGACACTGTTTTTATAACTGCGAACAAATCTGAAAGGCAAATAAAGAATATATCAGTGCCTATTAGTATTATCAATTCAAAAACCATTATTCAGTCTGGGAATACCAGACTAAGTGATGTTTTGAGAGAACAAACAGGCATCACCTTAACCTCTGGGTTTGGTGCTGGAGTTCAACTTCAAGGATTAAACCCCGACTATACTATTATATTAATTGACGGAGAGCCTTTAATTGGAAGAACTGCTGGAGTATTAGATTTAAACAGAATTGCAGTTGGCAATATCAAAAAAATTGAAATAGTTAAAGGGCCTTCATCAAGCTTATATGGAAGTGAAGCAATGGCCGGAGTTATCAATATTATAACCGACAAATCGAGCAATAATTCAATTTCATCCAATATACGATATGGAAGTTATAACACTACAGATGGAAATATTGCTATGGCCAAAAAAATGAATAAAGTACAGTCTCAAACTTTTTATAATTATTATTCTACCGACGGTTTTAGTGTAAGACCCAATAGCAATAAAAGATTTATTACACCTATTTCAAGATCTACTTTTACTCAAAATTTAAAATACAATTTAAGCGAGAAGACCATAATTGACGGGAGTTTTAGATATAATCAAGAACGCATTAAGAGTATTATTGCTGTAGCTAATAATGGTACCACAATTTATTCTAATGGTAATGAAAAAAATAATGACGTAAATGGATCAATAGTATTGAATCACCAATTTAATTCTAATCTCAAAACAAAATTGAATACTTATTATACTCAATTTGAATCTAGTCAGGATTTATTAACCTTATCAGGTAGCCCTTATAATGACTACTTTAAACAAATATTTAAAAGGGTTGAAAATCAAACTGAGTGGAAATTGAACAAATACATCAATTCTACTTTCGGATTTGGATGGGTAGGTGAACAAGTAAACAGTTCTAGATATGATAATGTGGATAGTGCAAAAAATAACACTATTAAATATTTATACAATCAATGGGAATGGAATGATGGAAAAAAGATAGTTGCGAATGCTGGTTTTAGATTTGATGAAAATAAAAATTTTGCATCAGCATTAAGTCCCAAATTATCTTTTTTATATAAACTAAATAGCAAAACTAGATTCAAATTAAGCGCAGGTAGAGGATTCAAAGCACCTGATTTTAGACAACTATATTTAAACTTTACGAATGCAGCAGCTGGAAGTTACAGTGTTTTTGGAGCAGTTGAAGCACAAAAAGTAATCAATAAATTAAATGCATTAGGGCAGATTGGAAATTTATATAGCAACTATTATCAACTTAAAAAATTAGAACCTGAATACGCAACTGGAATTCATTTTTCTGCAGAATGGGAACCAAATTACAAGAATGAATTACAACTTCAATTTTTCAGAAATGATATCAACAATCTAATTGATGTACAACAAGTTGGAAATTACGCTAGTGGAAGTCAAATTTATAGTTATTTAAATATCAAAAATGCTTTCACTACAGGTTTTGAAATTGAAGCCAAACAAAAATACAATACTAATTGGAGTAGCTCAATAGGTTACCAGTTTTTAATAACAGGAGATAAGGATCAGATTTCAAAAATTAAATCCGGAACTGTTTAT
>JALRFB010000116.1 GCA_023256555.1 Sediminibacterium sp.
AATGTGAATTTAAATAGCAAGTATATACTTCGATATAAATATTTGGGCAATTTTAATTTGTCTTTACAAAACACAAGAGCTTTAAACAGAAATACTTCTATTGCTGAAGAATTTACAGGCGGAAGAACTTATATGATTAACTGGTCTCATTCCATGGATGCTAAAGCAAGGCCAGGAACTACATTTTCAGCCAATGTGAATTTTGGTAGTACTAAATATAACAGAAACTTATTAAACAATCCTTATCAAAATTTTCAAAACCAAATAAGTTCTTCCATAAGCTATAATAAATCATGGAATAATAAATACAATTTATCTGTGAACTTAAACCATAGCCAGAATAATAATTTGGGGCTTGTAAACTTACAATTACCAAATATCAATTTCAATGCTTTGACAATATATCCTTTTCAAAGTAAAGACCAAATTGGTTCAGGAAAATGGTATGAAAAAATTGGTATTGGATATAATGGTAGCTTTCAGAACCAGTTGTCTTTTTATGATTCAGCATTTAATATGCAAAAACTATTGGATACTTTACAATGGGGAGCTACACATACTATACCGATTAATGTGTCTTTGCCCTCTTTAGGCCCAATCACAATAACACCTGCTGTTTCTTTTGAAGAAAAGTGGTTTGGACAAGAAATCATCAAATCTTGGAATCCGTTAAAAAGAAAAGTGGATACTCTGATTAATAGAGGATTTTATAGAGCTCCTAAAGTGAGTTTTGGTGTAGGTACCGCTTCTAGAATTTTTGGTACTTATAAATTCAAGAATAGTAATATAAAAGCAATAAGACACGAAATTCGTCCAAGTGTCTCTATGAACTATACGCCAGATTTAGCATCAAGTTATCATTATACAACACAAATTGACACCACAGGAAGAAGGTATCGTTTTTCAAAATTTGATGGGGGAGCGATGGGTTCTGCTTATTCTGAAGGTGCTTTTGGAGGTATGGGATTTGGGATTGATAACTTACTTGAAATGAAAGTAAAAGATAAATCTGATACTAGTGCTGATGCATTTAAGAAAGTAAAATTAATTGACGGTTTTGGTTTTACTTCAAGTTATAATTTACTAGCCGACAGTTTTGCATTAGGTAACTTTAATTTTTATGCCAGAACTACATTGTTTGATAAATTAAATATAAGTTCAACATTTTCATTGGATCCATACGCTACTGATAATAAAGGATATAGAGTCAATAGATATGATATTGATTTCAATAAATTGAAATTTGGTCATATAACCAATGGGGGATTGTCCTTTTCTACCTCTTTCAAGAGTAAGGAAAAGAAAGAGGGAGCGGCTGCTAATAAAGAGAAGTCAATTCCAATTGATCCATTCATGACACCAGATGAGCAACAAAGACAATTGCAATATGTCAAAGCAAATCCATCCGAATTCACTGATTTTGATATTCCTTGGACACTGACTGTATCCTATTCTTTTCAATTTACTAGAATGATGAAACCCGACTATTCTGGTTTTAAAACTCAAACATTTTCTACTTTAAATTTTAATGGGGATTTTAGTTTAACGCCTAAATGGAAAATTGGAGGAACTGGATATATAGATGTCGCTAAAGCTAATATTCAGCAATTGAGTATGTTTATCACGAGAGAAATGCATTGTTGGCAATTGGCAATAAATGTAACACCTATTGGAATTTATAGATCATTCAGTATTACCGTGAATCCTAAATCTGGAATTTTAAGAGATCTAAGAATTAATAGAAGTAGAACCTTTTCTTCAGCTACTTATTAGCCGAATAATGGGCTGCCATTATTGAAAATACTTCATTTTTCAAACTATCAATAGTGTGTCCATTAGGATAAATTGCAGGTAAAATATCCATTTGAATTTTGCCAGGTGTAAAATACATGGTAGGTCTAGCAGGTAATATATTCTTGGTATTCAATAATACCACTGGTACAATGGGTTTATTGGTATCTATCGCTAATTTAAATGCACCATTATGAAAAGATTTCAAAGGTTCATTTGTTCTATTTCTGGTTCCTTCTGGAAAAATAAGCATGTCCAAACCTGTAGACAATACTTCCTTCATATCTTCAATACTTTGTCTTCTGCTTTTTTCATCTTTTCTATCCACTAAAACAGTTCCAAAAGTATAAATCAATCCAAAAAATGGAATTTTTGAAAAAGATTTCTTAGCAATAGTTTTATTGGCTCTAGGTAAAAAAGGGAAACTTACCGGGATATCAATTAAACTATTGTGATTACATACAATCACTGCATTGGGGAGATTATTGAAATTTTCTTTCCCAGTTACTTTAAATCTACAACCAGATAACAATAAATACATCCCCATCCAAAGTTTTGAAACCTGTCGATGCCATCTAGTTTTTTGTGGTTCAGGTAACAAATAACAAATGAGGTAGAACCAAATAAAAATAAACATAGTACTAGCAAAAACTAACAATGACCAAATGGCTAAGATTCTTGCGACAATGTTTTTCAATAATTTCATAGTACAAAGATACAATAAAGCATTAAAGTGCCCAGTTAATGGGTTCTTTGTTATGTGCAATCAGGTATTCATTAGTAGCACTAAAATGTTTACAGCCAAAGAATCCATTATATGCACTCAATGGAGATGGGTGCGCTGCTTTTAAAATTTTGTGTTTAGTTGCGTCAATTAAAACTTGTTTTTGAATGGCAAAATTCCCCCAAAGTATAAAAACCAGTCTAGTATGTTTATCTGATAAGTATTGAATAACATCATCTGTAAAATTCATCCATCCAATTTTGGAATGACTAGCTGGCTCGTTTTCTCTAACTGTCAACACTGCGTTCAATAATAAAACACCTTGATTGGCCCAAGGGGTTAAATTTCCTGTGGTTGGAATAGGCATTCCGATATCTGTTTTAAGTTCTTTGTAAATATTGACTAATGATGGCGGAACTTTTACACCATCAGGAACAGAAAAACTTAAGCCCATTGCTTGACCTGGATTGTGATAGGGGTCTTGACCTAAAATTATCACTTTTACTTGCTCAAATTTAGTTTGCTCAAAAGCGTTAAAGATTAAGGAACCTTTTGGGTAAATGATTTTATGTAAAGCTTTCTCTGTTTTTAAATGTGCCACAATTTGACCAAAATAAGGTTTATCAAATAATGGTGCTAATGCTTCTTTCCAACTAGGGTCAATTTGTACATTCATCTTAGCTAGATTTTGCAATAGTGTAAGCGTGACGAATTAGATTAAAACGATTTTTTGTTTTTTCCATATCGATAATTAAATCCTTCCTTTCTACATCATTAAATCTTGGTAAATTACCATGGTTGTTTTGCAATTTGGATAAATTATCTAATGCGATATTACCAAATGCTGGAATTAAACTTAACTGAATTAAAAGTTTGTTTTTCTGAGACCTTGAAAAAGGTAGTGTATTGATAGTTGTTTTCCAGGTATTGGTAAGTTGATCAAAACGATCTTTTAAATCTTGATAAATTGTAGATGTGTTGGGATAGGTATAAATACCTTCTTTCACATCTTTATAGATATCATATAAATCATTAGTTAATTGAATGATACCTCCTAATTGGTACCAACATTGATCCATTTCTTTAGATGGTGGTAAGTCAATATAATGGCTACACATAAGTAAGCTATATCCTCCTTTTCTTAAAGTGATATCTAATATTTTGCTCTGCTCAATTTGACTATTGAATTGTTGTAGAGAATCTTTTTGAGCCTGATGTATTTTAGCTAAAGTATTTTTATAAAGATCTGGGTTTTTCGTTCTTTTTATTAATTGCAAATGCACGTCAATTAATGTCTTTACTTCAAAAAGGGTAGAAGTGTTTTTTAATGGATCTGCAAATAAATTATCTAGTTCTTCTGTGGTTAAAATTTTTTGATCAATAATATCATCATACAATCCAGTAAGTATAAAATACAATTTATTGGAAGTTCTTTCAAAATCATTGGTATTTCTATTTACTATTTGGGCAAAAGCATCATTGATCAATATTTGTTGAACTGCCTGAAACCTACAAGCTTTTTGAATGGCTGATGGGCTGAATTTGCCATGGTGGGTTTGTTCAAGTTGAAACATTAATTCTTTAGTTTCCTTGGAAGAATTATTGAAATTTAGAGCTAGTTTGAAAACAACCCTGATGATATAATAGATGAACTTGAACATTGGGTGTAAATTAATCAATTTTGGATTAGCTCACTTTGTTCGCTGATCCCTTTTACCTCAAGTTTACCCAAAGCCTTTCAAACAAACGCTATGCGTTTGTTT
>JALRFB010000117.1 GCA_023256555.1 Sediminibacterium sp.
CAGAGGCGGCTTAGATATTTACAAAGTATTACTTGCAGAAAAAACGCGTGGATTTATCAAAGAAGATACCGCAGATTTTATAGTACAAGTAAATCAAACTCAAAACTTCAATACAATTTTATTTGAGATCAATTCAGACAAAATTAAATACGCTGGCAAAGAACTTGATAGTATTGTGCTTTATTTAATCGATAATAAAGAAGCGAAAATTATTATTGAAGGACATACAGATAATACAGGCAATCCAGCTCAGAACTTATTGCTTTCTAATAAAAGAGCAGAAGCAATTAAACAATGGCTAATCATACATAAGATTGAAGCTACACGTATTCAAACCATTGGTTATGGCGATCAGCAACCAATTGCGTCAAATAACACTGAAGCAGGAAGAGCACTTAACAGAAGAACAAGTTTCCGAATTGTATTTTAGAGTAATTATACGCTAATATAGAATTGCAATAAGTGGGATCTTGTTGTATGAGCCAAGCATTATCCACTGAAGAGTTACTATACTTAATTGCATTTTCCAAAGTAAAAAACATTTCTGACATAGATAAAAAAGAACAGCTTATTCAATTAAGCAGCGCCAAAGCGATCTATGAATATTGTAAAATGCATGCTCATTTACAAAAAATAATTTGGCCATTTGATGCGGCTAAAAAAGAAATTGAATTTATCGTTAAGCATCAAATACAAGTGCTTTCTATTTTGGACAGTCAATATCCTAATCGATTAAAGCATTGTGATGATGCTCCTATTATTTTATATTATAAAGGGAAAGGCAATTTTCAACTACCTTATTTAATAAGTATAGTGGGTACTAGGGCACATACTCGACAAGCATTCACCATCATAAAAGATTTTGTAGAAGCGGTCAAACATTTGCCCATAGGTATTATCAGCGGTCTAGCCATTGGTATCGATACTGTTGCACATCAAACGGCTATTCAAAACCAAATACCTACTTGGGCAGTATTGGGTCATGGATTGGATCAAATTTATCCAACACAAAATAGAAAAATGGCTATTGCCATGTTGGAGCATGGAGGACTCTTAACTGAATTCTCTCATCAAACTTCTCCACTACAATTTCATTTTCCTAAAAGAAATAGAATTGTTGCAGGCATGTCTGACGCAACCCTTGTTATTGAAACTGATATTAAAGGAGGTAGTATGATTACCGCAAGTCAAGCGTTTAAATACAATAGAGAAGTCTTTGCAGCACCAGGAAAAATTTACGACCCAAAAAGTCGTGGCTGCTTATCCTTAATTAAAAACAATATTGCACATATATATCACGACCCTATTCATTTTCTAGAAGCTTTACAATGGCCCCTACCTCCAAAAACAATTCAAAAAAAAGAAAAGAATCAATTGAGTTTTCAATGGGATGAAATCACCAAACAAATCATTGAATTTATTGATATTCATAGCCCCGTGGAAGAGTCTTTTATATTAGCCCATTTTAGTATGGACCCACGTATTTTAGCTAGCAAACTGCTTGATTTAGAATTAGATGGAGTGATCGAAAGACCTACTGGCAACCATTATAACAGAAAAATTGTCTAAAAACCCTATCTTTGCCTATGGCAACAAGAAATTCTACAAACAACTCCCGCATTTTTGGTCAAGGCTTAACATTCGACGATGTATTGTTAATGCCAGCTTACTCTGAAATTCTTCCTTCAGATGTGACTATTCACGCACAGCTTACCAAGAATATTAAATTACATGTTCCTGTTTTGTCTTCTGCAATGGACACTGTTACAGAAGCAAGCTTAGCAATTGCATTAGCACGCGAAGGTGGTATTGGTATTTTACACAAGAACATGAGTATCGAACGCCAAGCAGAACAAGTGCGTAAAGTAAAAAGAAGCGAGAGTGGAATGATTGTGGACCCTATTACATTAGAAGTGAATGCAACTATTGGTGATGCATTAAACTTAATGAAAGAAAATAAAATTGGTGGTATTCCTATTGTAGATAAGAACAATAAATTAGTGGGAATTTTAACGAATAGAGATTTACGTTTCGAAACAGACAGAAAACGCAAAGTGAGCGAAGTAATGACCAAAGAAAATTTAATCATTGCTCCTGAAGGAACTGATTTAAGAAAAGCAGAAAAAATCTTACGCCAATATAAAATTGAAAAATTACCAGTTGTAAGTAAACAAGGTAAATTGATTGGCTTGATTACTTATAGAGATATCTTACAATTAAGTGCTTTCCCAAATGCAGTGAAAGATAAGATTGGTCGTTTATTAGTAGGTGCTGCATTAGGTATTACTAAAGATGTATTAGATAGAGCAGCGGCTTTACAAAGTGTAGGAGTGGATATTGTAACATTAGATAGTGCACACGGACATAGCAAGGGTGTTATTGAAGCACTTAAATTATTAAAAAAGAATTTCAAGAACCTTCCAGTGATTGCAGGCAATGTTGCTACAGCTCAAGGCGCTTTAGCTTTAGCAAATGCTGGTGCAGATGCAGTGAAAATTGGTATTGGACCTGGTTCTATTTGTACTACTAGAATTGTAGCTGGTGCTGGTGTACCACAATTAACAGCTATCATGGAAGCCACTAAAGCATTGAAAGGGAAAAATGTTCCAATCATTGCAGATGGTGGTATCAGATACACAGGTGATATGGTGAAAGCGCTAGCGGCTGGCGCTAACTGTGTGATGATGGGAAGCATTTTTGCTGGTACAGAAGAAAGCCCAGGCGAAACCATTATTTATGAAGGACGTAAGTTCAAGAGCTATAGAGGTATGGGAAGCATAGGTGCAATGAATGAAGGTAGTAGTGATAGATATTTCCAAGGCAATACTACAGACTCTAAAAAGTTTGTGCCAGAAGGTATTGAAGGAAGAGTAGCATATAAAGGAACTTTGAGTGAAATTGTGTATCAATTTGTGGGTGGATTAAAAGCTGGTATGGGCTATTGCGGAGCAAAGACTATTAAAGACTTACAAAACGCCACCTTTGTTCAAATTACCAATGCTGGTATGAGAGAGAGCCATGCGCACGATATTGATATTACTAAAGAAGCGCCTAATTATAGCAGAAAATAATTTACGATGAAAAAAATATTTTTTTTCATTTTGATTGTTGCTTTTCAATTTTCGAAGAGCAATACCATTAAAGCGCAGGATAGCACCAATAATGCTAGACTGCGTTTTAGTTTGATCACCTGTGATGCAGGAGCGGATATTTATACCATTTGGGGGCACACTGCTATTAGAGTAATTGATAGTACCAATCATACCGATGTTGTTTATAACTACGGAAGTTTCGATTTTAGCACGCCCAATTTTGTAGGTAAATTTTTAAAAGGGGATTTGTTGTATTTTATCTCTGCAGATACTTATTCAAATTTTTTATACGAATACCAATATTTTGAAAGAGATGTTCACGAACAAGTGTTGAATATTTCAGAAATAGAGAAACAAAAATGGTACCAAGCCCTACAAAACAATATGGTAGGTGATAACCGTTTTTACTTATATAATTTTATAAAAGACAATTGTACCACTAGAATCAAAGATGGCATTTTCAAACATGCACAATTAAATGATAGCTTAATTGATGTTCCTAATTTTAGAGAACAAATTGTTTCTTCTGCCTACAGAGCAGGACAGGGCTGGATAGGATTGGGTATTGATTTATTATTAGGTGCTGAGTCTGATAAAAAACCCACTGATTTTGAACAAGCATTCTTGCCAAAATTGTTATATAATCGAGTTGCCAATAATTCAAACTTGGTTGTAAAGACCAATCATATCAAGTACCAAATCAAACCAATTGAAAAAGGCTTTTTGCCAATATATGTTTTAATTATTGTTTTGATTGTATATCTATTTGCAGCTAATTGGAATGCCAAACCTGCCATTGTTTTAGCAAAATCTATGGATATCATTTTACTTGTTTTATTTGGAATTGGCGGATGTCTGGTTTTATATATGAGTCAATGCTCCATGCATACTGCTTGTCACCAGAACTATAATTTAATTTGGCTACATCCTTTCTATATAATTGCATTAATAAGTTATTTTACCTCAAGAAAATGGTCAGGAATACTTGGTTGGATTTTCTTTACTGCAATGATTGTATTTATGTTAGCGAACTATTGGATACCTCAACATTATTCTCAAGCAGTAATTGTATTAATGAGTATTGCACTGATTTTAAATATCAGATTAATAAAAAGAGGAAGAGATGCTAGATTCCAATAAATTAACTATTCACT
>JALRFB010000118.1 GCA_023256555.1 Sediminibacterium sp.
GCTAAAAAAGCAGCTCCGGATAAAAAGGCGGCTCCTGCAAAGAAGGCAGCTCCAGCAAAAAAAGCAGCACCTGCAAAGAAAGCAGCTCCAATAAAAAAATCGGCTCCTGCTAAGAAGGCAGCTCCAGCAAAAAAAGCAGTTCCAGCTAAGAAAGCCGCACCTGCGAAGAAAGTGGCAGCACCTGCAAAAAAAGCAGCTCCGGTTAAAAAGGCGGCTCCTGCAAAGAAGGCTGCACCAGCTAAGAAAGCAGCAGCTCCTGCAAAACCAGCACCAGCTCCAGTTAAAAAGCCAGTTGCGCCAGTAAAGCCAGTTGAGAAATATGTGCCCCCTGCAAAGCCGGCACCTGTTGTACCAACTCCTCCTGTAAAGCCTGTGCGTAAAGCTGCAGAACCAATCAAAGATGTTAAAGTGCCAAAGATTAGTGCAAAAAATAGTGTACCATATCAACCAGGATACGTGCCAATGGAAAAAAGAAAAGAAGTAGAAAGATCTACTGAAACTTTAGTGAAATACTCAGATGCTGAATTAGCAGAATTCAAAGAATTAATCACTAAGAAATTAGAAGCTGCTAAAAAAGAATTAATCTATTTACAAGGATTGATTACTCGTAAAGATGAAATGGGTGGTGATAATGATGATGCACGTTATATGACAATGGAAGATGGAAGCGTGAGCATGGAAAGAGAACAATTAGGTCAAATGGCTAGCCGTCAAATTACTTTCATTGATCACTTGGAAAAAGCATTAATGAGAATCGAAAACAAGACTTATGGTATTTGTAGAGTGACTGGTTTATTAATCGACAAAGCAAGATTAAGAGCAGTTCCTCACGCAACTTTAAGCTTGGAAGCAAAATTAGGTTATGTAAAAAACGCACCTAGTTCTAACGAGCAATAGATCGTACTCATTTTGAAAAAATATAAAAAAGGGGGTAGCTTTTAGCACCCTGAATGATACTGACACCTTCTAGCACGAGTGCTAGAAGGTGATGGGTAAATTTAAAAAAATCAAACTGATAAAAATAAAAAGGGGGTAGCTTTTAGCACCCCCTTTTTATTGCCTACAATCTACCATGAATTTGTTTTGCAGCTTTTCTAGCAGGTAACCAACCAGCAAGTATGGCAATTAAAATAACTAAGCCAATAATAGCCAAATAGTCTTCCAACAAGGGCTTGATAGGATAATAGTCAATCACAAAAGAACTTCCACCTAGTTTAATAAAATGAAATTGTTGTTGTAAAATAATAAATGTGGTGGCTATCAATCCGCCTAAAAATGCGCCTATCAATGCCATGATTCCAGAGAGCAATAAAAATATTTTTTGAATATCTATAGCACTTGCACCCATCGCGCCTAACACATGAATATCTTTTTGTTTTTCTAAAACCAACATGGTTAATGCACCTACTAAATTAAAAGATGCAACGATCATAATGAGCGCAAGAATGGCAAAAATGATCCATTTTTCTAATTGCATAATCTTATACAAGTCAGCGTTTTGTTGGTATTTATTTTGTACTAAAAAATCGGCCCCAACAATTTTTTTTATATCAGCAATCACTTGATCTTCTTTAGATTTATCAACAGCACATTCAATAGCTGAAAATTGATTGTCGTTTAAATCAAATAAATACTGTGCAAATAAATAATTGGTAAATACATAAGATTCATCAAATTCCTGTTGTACAGAAAATGCACCTGACTGGGTTGCAGTTAAATTATTCAGTTGACTTATTTGAGTAATAGATTTGCCAGATCTGTTCACTGCATATAATTGTATTGTATCACCTAACATACTCTGAAACAAGCCCAGCTTACGTTCTACGCCAATACCAATGATGAGTAATGGTTGATCTTTATAACCAATTGCAGTTTGTCCTCTTTTTAAATATGCTTTTAAATGATTGATACTGCCATAGGAAGTATCCACACCTTTTAGTGTGGCAACAGTTTGAAAATCTCCTTTTACAAATAGCGCTTTATTCTCTACTACTTTACTAATTGCTTGTACACCTTCAATATTTTTAAGCGAATGGTACTGAGCATCTGTTAAAGTAAAAAACTTTCCTTTATTTGGACTAATTTTTACATCTGCATAGAAGTCGGCATATAAGCTTTTCACCACTTCAGAAAATCCATTAGAAACACTTAGTATAGTAATCAATGCTGCAGTGCCAATAGCAATGGCAAAAACACTTACCCAAGCAATAATTTGAATTGCTTGAAAAGCATACTTGCCTCTAAAGTATCTCCATGCGAATAAAAAATGCACTTATAGGTTTTTAAAAATCTCTTCCATTTTAAACACATAATCTAATGTGTCGTCTAAGTAAAAATGCAAAACGGGTATTCTTCTTAATTGATGCTTCATTTCGTCGCCCAATCGCTTTTTAATTTCCCCAGCCTGTGCTTGAATTTTTTTAAAGCATGCAGCTTGGTCCGTTACTTGAAATAAACTTAGGTAAATTCTAGCTTCCAATAAATCTGGGGTCACTTTTACTGAGGAAATAGATACCATGCCGCCGTCTATTATGGTTAGCCCTAATTTTAAAAATATGTCGTTCATAGTAGCCTGAATAGCTCCTGCCACTTGTTTCTGTCTTTTGCCTTCTTCCATAATCAAAATCGTTGATTCGCTGTAAAATTAGTTACTTTGCTGATTATTCTAAGGAATAGTTTATTTATGAAGAAATTTATTAGAATCATCAGTTATATCAAAGAATATAAAGCCTATATGGGCCTTTATACGCTTTTTATCTCCCTTTCAATAATTTTTAGCCTGTTTTCATTGAGTATGCTGATTCCTTTTATGGATTTAATTTTTGACAGCAATGAATTAACAGGCGTTGTCAAGACCGCCACTACAAGCGCAAGTGGTTTTAAAGATACCATCTATCATTTTCTTCAAAACACCATCGCTCAATATGGAAAAGTAGAAGCTTTAGGTTGGATATGCTTGGGGATTATCACTGCGGTTTTATTGAAAAACTTATTCTTGTATTTGTCATGGTATTTTTTAGCTCCTATCAGAAATGCAGTAACAAGAAAATACTCAAAATTATTATACGATAAAATTTTACAATTACCCATTGGATATTTTACTGAGCAAAGAAAAGGAGATATTTTAAGTAGATCTTCCAATGATATTGCAGAATTAGAGAACTCCATTATTGGGGCATTGGAGGGAATGATTAAAGAACCTTTGAATATCATTGGTATTATCATTGTATTGTTTGCTATAAGCGTGAAACTTACTTTGTTTGTATTTGTGTTATTACCATTAGCTGGTTTTGTGGTGGGAAGAATTGGAAGAAGTTTAAAAAAGCAAACTAATAAAGCGCAGATTAAGTGGGGAGAAATCATGAGTCAAATGGAAGAAACCTTATCTGGCTTAAGAATCATCAAGGCATTTAATGCAGAGACAAGAGTGAAGAAAAGTTTTTATGGTTTGATAGATGAAATCTTTTTGATCAAGAATAAAATTTTATACAGAAGAGATTTAGCTTCTCCACTTTCAGAATCTTTAGGCGTCATTATCTTATGTTGTGTGCTTTGGTTTGGAGGTAAACTAGTTTTAAGCGGAGAAATATTATCAGGTAGTTCTTTCATTGGCTATGTGGCTTTGTTTTCTCAAATTATCAATCCTTCCAAAGCTTTATCTCAAGCAGTTTACAACGTTAATAGAGGGATTGCTACATTAGACAGATTGAATGAGATTTTAGAAGCACCAGTGGTGGTGGAAGAGTCAAAACAAGCTATTGAATTAAATGGTTTTAATAATAATATTCAATTTGACAATGTGCAATTTGCCTATAATGATACGGTTATTTTAAATCAAATAAATCTAACCATACCTAAGGGAAAAACCATTGCATTAGTAGGATCTTCTGGTGCGGGTAAAAGTACCCTAGCAGATTTAGTGCCACGTTTTCATGATGTAAGTGGCGGACAATTATTAATTGATGGCAAGAACATTAAAGACTATAGTTTAAATAGTCTTAGACAACATATTAGTATTGTAACACAAGAGCCCATATTATTTAATGATACGATTGCAGCTAATATAGCTTTGGGTAAACCAGATGCTACTATGGATGAAATTAAAGAAGCGGCAAGAATTGCTAATGCTTATGATTTCATAGTGAAGAAAGAGCAAGGATTTGATACTATGATTGGAGATCGTGGAAGCAAATTGAGTGGTGGAGAGCGTCAACGTTTAACCATTGCAAGAGCAGTATT
>JALRFB010000119.1 GCA_023256555.1 Sediminibacterium sp.
TTGGTTCTTTTGGAGCAACACCCAAGCCAGTATTTGAAAAATACCAAGCATGGCAAAGAGTATTAGAAGCAGAACCAGTGCAGTTTATTGCATTTGATGGACCTAATTATTTAGCTAAATCAAGAGAAGTATTAGCCAAGTATTTACATTGTTCAGATAAAGATGATTTGGTTTTTGTAACCAATCCAAGCTTTGCTGTTAATATAGTAGCTAAAAATTTTCCTTTAGAAAAAGGCGATGAAATATTAGCGACCAATATAGAATATGGTGCTTGCGATAGAACCTGGGAATACTATTGTAATAAAGCAGGTGCAAAATATGTAAGACAAGCTATCAGCTTGCCTATAACTACTAAAGAAAAATTTATAGAAGATTTCTTTAAAGGTGTTACACCAAAAACAAAAGCGATTTTCATCAGTCATATTACAAGTGCAACTGCATTAATATTTCCCGTGAAAGAAATTTGTGCTATTGCAAAACAAAAAGGATTAATCACCTTTGTAGATGGTGCCCATGGACCAGCACAAGTAGAAGTGAATTTAGATGAATTGCAAGCAGACTTTTATACTGGCGCATGTCATAAATGGATGATGGCACCAAAAGGTTGTAGTTTTTTATACGCAAAAAAATCAGTGCAAGCTATTTGTGATCCATTAGTGGTAAGCTGGGGATACAAGGCATTCAAACCCTCCCACTCTAGCTTTTTAGATTACCATCAAATGATTGGCACCAGAGACTTTTCTGCATTTTTATGCGTAGAAGATTGTATTGCCTTTATGGAACAAAATGATTGGAAAAATGTTGCTAAAGCATGTCATGAATTGGTATTAAAAAATGCCCCAAGATTTTATGAATTAGTAGGAAGCGCTCCTATTAGTCCATTAACATCAGAGTGGATTGGACAAATGGTCAGCATTCCAATTAAAACCACAGAGCCAGAACAATTGCAGAGAACCTTGTTCACGCAATATAAAATTGAAATTCCCATTATGAGACAGGATGCTGATGTGTATATGCGTTACTCTATTAATGCGTTTAATACAGAAGCACAATTAGACACATTATACAATGCTCTCGTGGAAATCAAAAAAGAAGGAAAATTGTTACAATAAGTAATTTATAAAAAATAAAATGAGTCCCCGTTGGGAGACTCATTTATAAAATCATCATTTCAAATGGAGTCTCCTGAAAGGGACTCCATTTTTATTCTATGAAGTAGCCCAGGCTTTTTCTCCTTTAGTATAAGGAACAGAACCTTCAAACTTACCAGGAACAGCCACATAACGTAAAGCTTTGGTAGCACCCACTTCAGAAGTGAAGAAACCAGTTAAAGTCAATTCCTTCATCATCGTGAAATAATGTTTAGAAATTTCTTTCTTAGGATCTTTCTTCATTTCTTCAGCTGCTTTCGCTGATGCTTCTTTTGCTTCTTTATCCAAAGCCACTAATAAATCGTGACGTTGCTTTGCATCAGACTCCATGAAAGATTTACCATTTGCTTTTTTAGATGCTTCATCTAATTGTTTGATACCCTCCATAAAAATGGCTTGGTCTTTAGCTTCGTAACAATCTGTTACCATCACTTTCATAAACTCACCTACTTTAGCTTCTTTCGCTCCAGGTGTTTTTGTTGCTGGCAAAATTGTTTCAGCAACTTCATCTAAGAAAGAAATATCTGCTGCAGAAAAACTAATTCCTGTACTAGCTGTTTTACAACCAGACAAGAAAGCTTCTGCGCCTAATACAGTACCACCCATAATGATGGCAACTCTTGATAAGGCTTCTCTTCTATTCATCATAATAGTATTATTTAATAAGTTTAAATTATAAGTTACCTTTTTTCAATTCGCTTACTGCAAAATCTGCAGCGCGTGCAGTAAATGCCATATAAGTTAAAGAAGGATTCACACAAGAAGCACTTGTCATAAATGAACCATCAGTAACAAAAACATTTGGAGCATCCCATACTTGGTTGTTACCATTTAATACAGAAGTTTTTGGATCTCTACCCATTCTAGCTGTACCCATTTCGTGAATACCTCTACCTGGAGTACCATCACCATCATGCGCTTGAACACCTTTCACTCCTGCTTTTTCTAATATTTCTTGTGCATCAGCTAAGATGTCTTTACGCATTTTAAGTTCATTGTCTTTTAATTCACAATCAATATTCAATACGTTTAAGCCCCACTTATCTTTTACATTTTTATCTAAGGTTACTTTATTAGTTGGATCAGGCAACATTTCACCAAATCCACCCATACCTACTGTCCAGATACCTGGCTCGGTCATAGCATCTTTGAATTCACCTCCAATGCTAAACTCAGCTACATCATGTCTCCATCCTTGACGATTACCAGAACCTTGATAACCAAATCCACGTAAATAATCACGCTTGTCGTTACCCACGTTTCTGAAACGAGGAATATAGAAACCATTGGCTCTGCGACCAAAAGTATATTTGTCTTCGTAACCTTCAACATAACCACCAGCACCAATTCCTAGATGGTGATCCATTAAGTTTTTACCTAAAGCATCTGAACTACTACCTAAACCACCCTCCCAAACATCAGTAGCAGAGTTCATCAAGATCCAAGTGCTATTTAATGTAGAAGCATTTAAGAAAATAATTTTCGCTTTGTACTCAATTGTTTTGTTGGTTTCAGCATCTAAAACCATTACACCTGTTGCACGTTTTTTATCTTTATCATACAACACTTCTTTTACAATACTAAACGGTCTTAAAGTTAAATTACCTGTAGCCATTGCTGCTGGTAAAGTAGAAGACTGTGTACTGAAATAGCCACCAAATGGACAACCCAACCAACATTTATTTCTAAACTGACAACCAGGTCTTCCTTCATGAGGCACTGTAATATTTGCAGTACGACCAATAATTAAATGACGCTCACCTTTGAAAGCTTCTTTAATTCTTGCAGCCACATCTTTCTCTACACAGGTTAAATCCATAGGAGGCAAGAATTGACCATCAGGTAAAACATCTAAGCCATCTCTATTACCAGATATACCTGCAAATTTTTCTACATAATCATACCATGGAGCAATTTCTTTATAACGCACAGGCCAATCTACGCCAACACCTTCTTTAGCATTTGCTTCAAAATCTAAATCAGACCAACGATAAGATTGTCTACCCCACATCAAAGAACGACCGCCTACATGGTAACCTCTAAACCAGTCAAAACGTTTGGTTTCAACGTAAGGGCTATCTTTATCTACAGCCCAATAATCTAAATTAGTTTCGTTTAAAGGATAGTCACGTTTCAACACAGGATAGTCTTCGATCATCTTTTGTGTTCTTCCACCTCTATGTGGATGATCCCATGCTTCTTTATTAGCGTTTACATAATCTTTGATGTGCTCGATATTTCTACCGCGCTCTAACATCAATACTTTTAATCCTTTTTGCGTTAGCTCTTTAGCAGCCCATCCACCACTAATACCAGAGCCTACTACGATTGCGTCATACTGTTGATCCGCCATTGCTTAAAATTTGAATTGTTATACTAAAAAAATAAAAAATTAAATGTCACATATTTCAATTGCCTTCTTCAAAGAAGCCATTGCGTCTTTGTCTTTTGGAATAAATTCTTGTGCAACATATCCTTTATAACCAGTTGCTGCAATTGCACGCATGATGGCTGGATAATATAATTCTTGACGTTCATCAATTTCATTTCTTCCTGGCACACCAGCTGTATGATAGTGACCAAAGTATTGATGGTTGTCACGAATAGAGCGAATAATATCACCCTCGTCAATTTGCATATGATAAATATCAAACAAGATTTTAAAATTAGGAGAACCAAGGCGTTTGCATAATTCAATACCCCATGCAGATTTATCGCCCATATAATCTTTATGATCAATTCTAGAATTGAATAATTCAATTTGAATAATAACACCATGCTTTTCAGCCAATGGCATAATTTGTTTTAACCCTTCTACACAGTTTTGTAATCCAGTTTCATCATCCATACCATTACGGTTACCTGCAAAACAAATTAAATTAGTATAACCAGCTTCTGCTACTAAAGGAATAGCTTCCAAATAATCTTTGATTAACCAAGCATGATTCGCTTTATCGTTCCACCCTTTGGTTAAACTAGTTTCACCTGCAGTG
>JALRFB010000011.1 GCA_023256555.1 Sediminibacterium sp.
AAATGGCTTTAGATGAAGTGAAAGAAGGCTTGCCAGCCATCCCTAATTTGTCTACTTCTACTTTACCTATTCCTGCACTAATAGCACGATATGAATTTAGAGACAAGCACTATGATGAAGCCTTGAGATTGCTTAGAGAAAGTGATCATGTAAATCCAGATCTTCACTACAATGACTTTATTAGAACGGCGGTTTTTGCAGCACAACAGAAATATGACAGTGTTTCCTATTATGCTAAAAAAGCTTTTTATAATTGGCCAAGAGCAACTAGTTATTATAAGAACGTCATTTTTGCAGCGGCTAAACAAAAAGATTCTGTTGAAATACAAAAAGCATTTAATCTATATAATAAATTTAGACCAAGTGGAGAAGCTTGGAATCAATACTTGTTAGGCATGTACGAAGTGAAAGGAGGTACTGATGCGCATTTAAATAGTTTATTAGATAGTGCTATTAGAACCTATCCAGCAGACTCTACATTATTTAAAAACTTGATTGCTATTTATTCAAGATCTGGTACGCTTGGATTGAAAAATAATATTATTGTGGATTATGCAGGGCAAGGAGCACAGGCATTTGTGAAAGGTAATTACTTAAAAGCAGCTCAATTATATATTAGAGCAAGTGCTTCCGATCCTGCTAATTATACCCATTATGAAAACACTGGCATCTGTTATTACACTGCAAAGAATTATAAAGAAGCTGTAGTATATTTTAAAAAAGCTGCTCAATTGCCTTCTGCTAATACTGGTAAGTCTGAATTTTTCATGGCAATGAGTTTTATAGCCATGAATGACAAATCAAATGCATGTAGTGCTTTAAATGCTGCAAAATCAAAAAATTATCCAGGAGTGGATACTTATATTGCTCAAAATTGTAAATAATTAATTTATGAAAAACAAGTTCTCTTTAATTGGATTATTGGTAATGCTTGGTATTTTTTCTGTGAGACCAATTGTAGCACAAGATAAAATGCCAACCATATTACAACATTTTCAAGCAGACAAAGGATCTTTAGAACGTTTTTATGTTATTGATGCCTCTCCAGAAAGACGTCAACGTTTTATTAATTTCAATAATGAGTATTTAAAAAAGATTAAAGAACTTCCCTTCAATAGTCTGTCTCAATCAGATAAAGTAGATTATTTATTATTTAAGAGTCAATTAAACGCCAACTTGCAGGATTTAAACACTGAAGAGACAGCATATCAGTCTTCAAAGAACTGGATTGATTTTGCTTCAGTATTATATACACAAGAAAAGTCAAGAAGAAGGGGGGCAAGTATTGATGGAGAAAAGACAGCTTTAACTTGGAATCAATTGAGCAAAGAAGTGCAGTATAAAATGGCAGAATTAGAAAAAGCACCATTATTATCCAAGCAGTCTGCTATGCATATTTCAAAAACAATTAAGGGGTATAAAAAAGCGATAAAATCTGTGAATGATTTTTATAATGGCTATGACCCTATGTATAGTTGGTGGACCGCTCAATCTATCAAAAAATTAGATAGTGCTTTGGATATGTATCAATCTTTAGTTGCAAAAAGAACCGATGCAAGTTCAGTTCAAAAAATTGATAAGTCTGGAATTGTTGGAAATCCAATTGGAGCTGCAGCTATTGAGACTTCTTTGCACAATGCCTTTATACCATATAATGCTCAAGAATTGATTAAAATAGCAGAGAAAGAATTTGCATGGTGTGACGCTGAAATGTTAAAGGCTTCAAGAGAAATGGGCTTTGGAGATAATTGGAAAGCAGCTTTAGAAAAAGTAAAAAACACTTATGTGCCAGTGGGGAAACAACCTGAAATGATTATGGATTTATACAATCAATCGGTTGATTTTATCAAGAAGAATGACATGATTACGATACCGCCATTAGCGGAAGAAACTTGGAGAATGATCATGATGACACCAAAGCAGCAATTGGTGAGTCCTTTCTTCTTAGGTGGAGAAACTTTAATGATTTCTTATCCTACAGATGATATGGATGATGATGCAAAATTAATGAGTATGAGAGGTAATAATCCTCATTTCTCAAGATCTACTGTGCATCATGAATTAATCGCTGGACATCATTTAGAAGGATTCATGAATGATAGATATAAGTCTTATAGAAATTTTGAAACGCCATTTTGGACAGAAGGATGGTCTTTGTATTGGGAATTTGAATTATGGGATAAGGGATTTCCAAGAAATGCAGAAGATAGAATTGGAATGTTATTTTGGAGAATGCATAGATGCGCTAGAATTATTTTCTCATTGAACTATCATTTAGAAAAATGGTCTCCACAAGAATGTATTGATTTCTTAGTAGATAGAGTAGGTCATGAAAGAGCAAATGCAGAAGGAGAAGTTAGAAGATCATTCACTGGTGGATATGGCCCATTGTATCAATTAGCATACATGATTGGTGCACTTCAAATTAGGGCTTTAAAAGAAGAAGTAGTAGGTTCAGGAAAGATGAGTTTAAAGCAATTCAACGACGCAGTAATGCGTGAAAACAATATGCCAATTGAAATGTTAAGAGCATTATTTATAAAAACTCCACTGACCGAAGATTACAAAAGTCAATGGAGGTTTTATAAATATTAATTTAATGTCTACCAATTAAGTGAAGACTGGTTTGTCTTCCATCAATATAGTAGAAATTATTGCCATCAAAATGTCCGTTTTGTTCTAACATAAAACGGACATTTTTATTCCATTCTTTGATGAATACAGAAGCATTTAATTCAATTGAATAGCAAGTATTTTTATACATCGGGTAATCACCACTACCTGCTACACCATTTTGCATATCCCACATACCAATAGTTGGACCTGCAGCGTGTCCATAATAACCAATAGGATGTGTGTAAATACTAGCTACTATATTTTCTGCTTTAGCCTGATCTAAGGAAGCTTTTAATATTTGGTTTCCAGTAAGACCTGTTTTAAAGTTACTAGTCAATATGTCTTGTAATCTATTAGCAGTTTTAAGTCCTTCTTTTAAATAAGCAGGAGCATCAGTTTCGGTTGGTTTTAAAACATAAGCGTGCTCTTGAATGTCCGAGTTGAGTCTTAAATATTTGATACCAAAATCGACATGTAATAAATCTCCTGATAGAATTACATTATTAGATTCGTTAGTGAATGCTTTTAAATGATCAAAACTTACAGAATCGTTTCTCTGAATTTCAACAGAAGGATGAAACCAAGTATCCAATCCCATATTATTTAATTTTTGTCTAAACCACCATACCAAGTCATCTGTGGTAGTAACTCCTGGTGTAATGACTTTGCTACTAAAACCTTCTTCAATGATTTTATGTGTGATACTATTAACTTGAGTGTAGATTTCCATTTCTCTTTTTGTTCTTGTCTCTAGCCATGCAACACCTAAATTAGAAGCAGAAACAAAACTAGCCCCTTGTGGTAGCTTTACTGCTTTAGTGAGCTCTTGATAGTCGGTTAAATCTAAGCCATCAGCATGGCCAAAATCGGTAGAATAGTTTAACCCAATTTTGCTAGGTTTTAAAGTGGCTACAATATTATTTAATTGATCCCATTGGTTGGGAAATTTTGCTTGGTCCCATGCAGCTTCAATGGTATTACCCACTTTATATCTTGCAACCGCCAATTTTTTATACAACTTTGTAGATGGGTTATAATAAAATACAATGATTGTTCTTCTTCTTGCACTTAACCATGTGGAAGGTAAAAATGTTTTAATAATGGGATCTTCATTATATTCTCTAGATACAATTACCCACATATCAATCTTATTCTTTTCCATTAATGTGGGTAATAATTGATTAATTCTTTCATCTAATACCTCGTCGATAATAGCAGATTGTTCTCTTAATGGTAATACTTGTGCGGTACTTATTTGACTATTGAGTAAACAAATCAATAGCAAGCAAGTGATTATTCTTTTCATATTTTAATTTTTAACTTTTGTCCAAATATCTGTTCTTCCAATTAAGCTAATACCAATATAGCCTCTAACATTTAAGGTGTTTTTATCATTTGAGCTAATAGTGCATTTGTATTCTTTCCCATTCTTTGGATCATAAATATGTCCACCTTCCCAATGACCTTCTTTATCATTGTAATGAAAACCCCAAAGATTAATTAGTCCTAATAATGGACGATTATGTTGATCTGCATTAGGATGTTTAGTATCAGTTTTAGGTTTTTTTGTTTCAGGGTCTATTGGTTCACTTAACCAAACAATTTTACCTTGGTATTGGTTGCCATTTTTATAAATTTCTACATGTGCATTCCCTGAACCAGTTAGCCATTTACCAATAATGTTATCAGCATTTTTTTGCGCATATAAAGCGTTACTGCATACAATTGTCAAAAGTGTAAATAATAAATATTTTCTCATATCCTTTAATTTAGGATATGAATTTAATACTTCTAGCTCAATTGAACTTTAAAACCTAACAGAAATTGTTAAACCACTTGTAGCTGGATCCCCTAAATGCACTGCTCCAAAATCATATGCGTAGGAGATATAGCGTTGATTTGTAAGGTTTCTCGTCCAAATTTTAAAACTAATATCGTTTAATTGAATACCAGTACTTGCATTGATCAAGTTGTAAGGACTTTGCTTAATATTATTGGATAGGTCGAAATAAGTAGTGCCTGTATATTTCCATTCTGTTCTGATAAAACCTTTTAAATTATTGTTTAAATTTTTTTCATATTGAATTGCCAACATGGAACTTAGGTCTGGAGTAAAGATTTGTTTATTACCATTCAAAATACTATTTGAACCATTTTGAGCAATTTCTAATGATTCAAATTGTGCATTGGTATAACCAACATTATAGTCTATTGATAAATGCTTTGATGCTTGTGCGGCAAATTCTAATTCGACACCTTTACTATTTAATTTTCCATTGTTTTTGGTAACAGTGATTGCATCTGGTAAAATTAAAGTGGGTACTTGTGCATCATTCACCTGTGTAAAAAATGTAGTGATATTCAATCTAACATGATTGTTGAATAAGTTGTTCTTTAAACCTATTTCTATATTGTTGCTATGCTCTGGCTTATATCTCATTAATGGTGGCTGAGAAGGGTCGGAACTTAATGGAGATAATCCGCCTGCTCTAAAACCTTTACTATAATTAATGAATCCCATTTGGTCAGCATTAAAACTAAAATCCAATCCTAATTTAGGAGATAAAGCACCAAAATCTGTTTTCTTACTAATTAATCCTTGTGTTTCATAAATAGCTTTATTGTAGTCTGGACTATAAGCACCTGTTACAAATTGTTCAACCTGCTCGAAATCGTTTCTTACACCAGCAGTAATATTTAATTGATTATTGATAGCATAAGTTGCTTGTCCGTATACTGCGATGCCTTTTCTTTTAGTGGTTGTGCTATTGATTAAAGTAAAATCACTTCCATCAATTCCCATTAAGTAAGCATCCTTTCCAAAATGGGTACCTTGTTTGGTTGGTGCATTTTGTGCAAATAAATACATACCTGCAGTCCATTTAATAGGGCTATTATTAACGTTCGAATTTATTTTAAAATCCTGTGTCCAAGCTTTTATATTGTTCCAATCTTTGCCATAATTATTTACCACTGTAATTGCTTCTAAAGGAGAAAAATCTCCGTCAATTGGATCTGTATAATATCTGTAATTACTTTGATATGCTGTTTGGGAACTAAATTGAAATTTACTTCCATTATAAACCACAGATAAAGAACTATTAATGGTTTTGTCTTTCATTATAGTGGTTGCATTCTGATTTAAAACATAAGGATTATTGAAGGCCTGGTCTACGCCAAATATTAATGGGAACGCACCTTTGTTTTCTTGTTTTCTATGTTTAGTATTAAATGTGATAGTCCATTTCGAATTTAGCAAATACTTTACATAGTAATTGCCTGAAAATCCTCTTTGACGATCATAAGGTAATTGGTTGTATTCATTGGTATAATAGCCTTCTCTTGCATCGAATAAGCCACTTGCTCCAAAGAATAATTTATCTTTTATTAATGAAGTTCTAATATTCGCATTCACTCTTTTCTGACCATAGTTTCCCCATGTCAAGTCTGCTGAACCATTAGTAAAATTAGCTGGTTGCTTGGTAATAATATTAATTACACCACCCATAGCATTTCTACCATATAAACTTCCTTGAGGTCCTCTAAGAATTTCTATTCTCTCAATGTCGTATAAATTTGGAATATAGGTATCCAAATTAAATTGATTGACGCCATCAATATATACAGCTGTAGTTGGATCATAAGATGTTGTTGCAATACCTCTTATCGCAGTTACATCTCTGCCATCTCCGGGATCTGCACTATAAATATTGGGAATAATGCCACTGATGTCCTTGATATTCCAAACTCTATAGGCGCTTATTTGTTGGCTATTTAAATTACTAACAGCTAGAGGGGACTTTTGTAAAAGTTCAGTTCTTTTTTGTGCAGTCACTTTTACAGTGTCTAATTGTGCAAATACATGTATGCTTAATATGCTTAAAATAAATACTGAAATAGTCTTTGAAAATGCTTTATAGCTCATTTATTGTGTCTTTATGACGCGAAGATAACTTGATTTTTAGCCTCTTTGACTACGTTCATCACATTTTTTGTTCATTTCGTCAAAAAAATATGAGTTGGTTTATTGATTTTGTGTATTTTCAGTTCATCTAATTTTTTAACGATTGCAAAATGAAAAACAATTTAAAGGTTATTTTATCTCTTATTATAGTAACAACAGTTGCTTGTAATTTTTCAAAATCAGGTACTCAAAAACCTGATGAAAATAGATTTACTCCTGTTGTGTTAACTGCTGAGGGTGATTTTGATGAACCTATGACTTTTGAAGTTTTAAAAGATGGAAAAGTATTTGTGAGTGAGAGAAAAGGAACTTTAAAAATGTTTGACCCTATTACTAAAATGGTTTCAGTGGTAGGTACCATTTCTGTAAACACAAAATACACCAGTGCTGAAGGGGTTGTAAGTGAGGCAGAAGAAGGGTTTATGGGTTTCACGGTAGATCCTAATTTTGAAAAAAATCATTTTGCCTATTTGTATTATGCCCATCCAACTGAACCAAAGCATATCTTAACCAGATGGGAAATTGTCAATGATAAATTAGTAGCGGGTACTGAAAAAGTAATGTTAGAAATCCCTACACAAAGAGAAGTTTGTTGTCATACGGGTGGGGGTATGACTTGGGATGCTAAGGGCAATTTGTTTTTAACAGTAGGAAACAATACTGGTAATGTGGCTGACAAATCACAAACAGATGAACGTCCTGGTAGAAGTAGTTGGGATGATCAAAGAGGTTCAGGAAATACCAACGATTTAAGAGGTAAGATTTTAAGAATACATCCTGAAGCAGACGGTACTTACACTATCCCGGAAGGGAATTTATTTCCTAAGGGTACTGCAAAAACTAGGGGTGAGATTTATACAATGGGCCATAGAAACGCATGGAGACCTTCAGTTGATTCCAAGACTGGATTTTTATACTGGGGTGAAGTGGGACCAGATGCTGGAGAAGATACCAAGTCTACTAAAAGAGGGATGGATGAATTGAACCAAGCGAAGAAGCCAGGATTTTTTGGATGGCCTTATTTTATTGGAGAGAACAGAGGATATCCTTATTATGATTATGTAACCAATGTGCTACATGAAGAGAATAATCCTGCTAAGCCAATTAATAAATCCGTGAATAATACGGGTTTAACAGAATTGCCTCCAGCACAACCTGCATTTATATCTTATCCTTATGGTGTTTCTGAGAAATTCCCTGAAGTGGGAACAGGTTCAAGATGTGCGGTGGGTGGACCAGTGTATCGACAATCAGATTTTAAAAATGCTAAAAGGCCTTTTCCAGCATATTATGAAGGTAAATGGTTGGCAGCAGATTTATCCAGAGGTTGGATTATGAGTATCGCAATGGATGAGAATGGGAATTATAAATCCATGGAGCGTTTCTTGCCATCTTATATTCCTATTGAACCAATTGATATCAAATTTGGTCCTGAAGGGGATTTATATGTTTTGGAATATGGAAGTAACTGGTTTAGAAAAAGTGATAATGCTAAATTAGTAAGAATAGAATACAATAGTGGAAATAGATCTCCTGTTGTAAAAGCAAAAGCAAGTACTAATGGTGGTGCATTACCATTTAAAGTACAATTATCATCAGAGGGTACAAAAGATTTTGATGGTGATGAATTAAAATATGAGTGGGTGGTTAGTCCAGAAAAAGGAGGCAAGGCTCAAACATTTAATGACGCCAATCCATCAGTGACTTTAACTCAAGCGGGAACTTATAAAGCAACTTTAACAGTCACTGATCCTAAAGGAGAAAAGAATAGTCAAACCATTCAATTGATTGCAGGAAATGAACCTCCAACCGTGAATTTGTCAATCACCGGAAACCAAACTTTCTTCTTCCCTGGAAAGCCAGTTGGATATGCTGTGGAAGTGAATGATAAAGAAGATGGGAAAGCCCCTTCCGAACAAGTAGCTGTGAGTATCGATTACGCAACTGAGGGTTTGGATTATGCAGAAGTTACACAATCGCAAAGAAGTGTGGATGCAAGTACTAAATATGCGGTGGCTCAATATATTATTTCAAAAAGCGATTGTAATAATTGTCATCATTTAGATACCAAATCTATCGGACCAATGTTTGTTGAAATTGCAGATAAGTATAAAGCTAAACAAGCATGGGCAGTGGACAGCTTGTCAAAAAAGATTAGAGCAGGTGGAGGTGGTGTCTGGGGTGAAGTAATGATGCCAGCGCACCCTGGAATTAGTTTAACAGATGCAAAAACTATTTTGAATTATATTTTAAATAGCAGAGATAAAACCATTAGCACTTTACCTTTAACTGGTTCATATACTCAACAAATTCCAGCAGGGGACAATGGAATGGGAACTGTAATTGTTAGAGCAGCTTATACAGATAGAGGGGCCACTGGTGCCAATAAATTAACCACCGAAAAAGTGGTGATTTTACATAGTCCACATTTGATTCCAAATAAAGCAGATGTTTTGAATAAAACAGAAATCAAAAAAGAATTAATGATGTCTGTTGCAATTAAAGCAGAACCTAAGAATAATGGGTACATGGGGTATAAAAAAATTGATATGACTGGTATTAAGCAAATTGGTTTTAATGTGGGAGCAAATCCAAGAGAAGGTTTCACAGGCGGTACCATTGAAATAAGAACTGGTAGTGCAACAGGTACATTAATTGGACAAGCAACAGTTGTAGCTGTGGATCCAATGGCTGCAATAATGAGTGCCGCACAAGCAATGCAAGACAAGGGCGGCAAGAAAGACGCACCCAAAAAACCAAAGAAAGCGTTTTCTTTCGATGATTATTTAGCTTTGATGAATAAGCCAGGAGTGGTAGTTGATATTAAAGCAACTACTGGATTACAAGATCTATATTTTGTATTTAAAAATCCAAAAGCGAAGCCATTGGAGCCAATTGTTTCATTAAAGGATATTCAGTTTAATCAATAATTTTTTTAGATTTTCATTTTTGATAGGGGGCCGTCAAAGACGGCCCCCTATTTTTTGCCATTTAAACTAAAAACAAACCTTTCTGCACCTAATGCTGTATTTTTTTTGATTATATATTTTTTTTATTAACTTTGTAATTCAAAGTACTTTTAATTTATGAATAGTAAAGAAAATGAGCAATTGGCAGCTATCCAAGATATGAGAGATATGATGGAAAAATCAACAAAATTTCTCTCTTTAAGTGGGCTAGCAGGTATTTTAGTAGGAACTATGGCAATGATTGCCGGAGCTATTGTTTATAGGGTATTAGATATGCCCATAACGCATGTCAATTATCTCGAGTATATTTTGCCTTTTGATGATTATGGCCATTCTAAACAAATTCAATATTTAATATTGGACGCAGTAATTGTTTTTGTGTTAGCATTCATAATAGGTGCAATATTCGCAAAGAAAAATGCTGCAAAAAGAGGTTTGTCTATTTGGGACGCCACTTCTAGAAGATTGTTATACAATATGTTTTTACCAGTATTGTTTGGTGCAGTGTTTATTTTTTCATTAATGTATCATCGACAGTTACAGTTGATATTACCTGTAATGTTAACATTTTATGGTCTAGCATTATTCAATGCAAGCAAATATGCATTTGACGAAATTAGAATTTTAGGTTTATTGGATATCCTACTTGGATTAGTAGCTTCTTTTTGGGTTGAAGGTGGTTTAATTCTTTGGATGATTGGCTTTGGTATTTTACATATTGTTTATGGTTCTATAATTTATTCTAAATACGAGAAGTGAAAAATTTCATAGAATCATTAGATAAGGGTTTTGAAAGTAGGGTAAGGTTGGGCATTATGTCCATTCTTGTGGTCAATGAGTATGTCGATTTCAATACCTTAAAAGAGCAATTGAATATTTCTGATGGGAATATTGCAAGTCATATTAGTGCCTTAGAAAAGCTTAAATACATAGAAGTTAAGAAGCAATTTATAGGCAAAAGACCCAATACTTCTTATAAGGCTACTTCAAAAGGAATTAAAGCATTCAAAAATCATTTAGATACATTAGAAAAATTAATCAAAATTAAATTCAATTAAATATGAACCAGCATTTAATCGAACAAGACACTATAAATTGGGGTAAGAAAAACGAATTATTATGGATTGGAATAGCAATTATTATTGCAGGTTTTATTGCTAAGATCCCACAATTCCAGGGAGTAAGGGAAGATTTGTTTTACGAGAGAAATGTAAGTTTTATTTTTCTTCCTTTATTTATGATGTATTTTATTTGGAAAAATAATCAATCATGGAATCAATTGATCATTCCTGCTATTGGTATTATAATATCTATAGTCTACATTAATTTTTTACCTATAAATGAAAAAAGTCAGACCAACCAATTGGCATTTTTTCATTTGCCAATTATGACTTGGCTATTATTTGGGTATGTTTATTTAGGTTCAAAGTGGAATGGCTTTATTAATGGAGTAAAATTGGTAAGATTCACTGGTGATATGTTGGTAATGAATGTAATTATTTTATTGTCAGGCTTTTTATTTGTCGCAATGACTATGGGGTTATTCAAATTGATTGGCATAGATACTGCCTATATGATGCAGTATTATGTTTTAGTATGGGGATTGCCTGCTATACCAATAATTGCAACTTTTATCATTGAGAATAATCCTCAAGTGGTTAATAAGATTTCGCCAGTAATTGCCAAGATATTTACACCCATGGTAACATTGATGCTTTTCTTATTTCTTATCGGCATTATTGTAACCGGCAAGAATCCTTCCAAAGACAGAGAATTCTTATTAATATTTAATGCTTTATTAATAGGGGTTATGGCGCTTATTATTTTCTCATTATCTGAAATGACCAAGAAGGGAAAACAAGTTTTTCAATTATATACTTTATTAGTGCTCTCATCTATTACAATACTTTTGAACTGTATAGCACTTTATGCAATAGTGTTTAGACTTGTTGAATATGGATTTTCTGCCAATAGGATTGCAGTAGTGGGTGCTGATCTTTTAATTTTCACTCATTTAATACTAGTGACTAGAAAATTATTTTTATTTTCAAAATCTTTAGTCAATGTAAGTGATGTTGAAGAAACTGCAGGTAAATTTTTACCAATTTATTTTATTTGGACTGCTTTTGTGGTTTTCTTGATTCCAATATTGTTTGGATTTCAATAAGATTAAATGATAACAGAAAAGGCCTCTAAAAATCAATATTTTAGAGGCCTTTTAATTAGAGCATTATAATTAACTTGCTCCTAATAAAATTAATCCAAGTGTTGTCAGGTATATGATGCATACAAAAAGCACTTGTCCTACTTCCTTTTTCATAGTTGAATATTTCAGTAAAAATAAATAATCTAAATACATTTTGGTAACTTTGCACCATGAAAAATTTAAAGGGTAAACTGATTGTATTACTTACAGTTGTTCATTTTAGTGTTATCGCTCAGGATTCAACTATTAAG
>JALRFB010000120.1 GCA_023256555.1 Sediminibacterium sp.
CATTTAAAATTCTTTTTCTAGTGCCATAGATATATTCATCTGCTGCTTGTTTGCCAAAGTAATATTCAGTGTATAATGCTTCAGAATAACTTGTGAATCCTTCATGCACCCACATATCTGCAATATCATTAGTGGTAATATTATTCGCAAACCATTCATGACCACTTTCGTGAACAATAATATAATCCCATTTTAGTCCCCAACCAGATCCAGATAAATCTCTTCCTAAATAACCATCTTTGAATTTGTTGCCATATGCCACTGCAGATTGGTGCTCCATGCCTAAGTGTGGGCTTTGAACTAATTTAAATCCATCTTCGTAAAAAGGGTATGGGCCAAACCAATATTCAAATGCTTCTAACATTTTGGGTACTTGTTTGAATTGAGCCACTGCTTTTGCAGAGTCTTCTCTTAGTACATAATAAGAAACATCTAAATTTCCTTTTAAACCTTTGTATTGTTCTTTCCAACTAACATAATCTCCAATGTAAGGAATGATATTGTAATTGTTAATGGGATTTCTTACCACCCATCTAAACCAATGATCCATGTCTGAATTGCCTGGTCTTCCATTACCAATGGCAATTGTATTTTCTGGACTATAAATATTTAATGCAGCACCAAAATCAGGTTCATCAGATTGGTGGTCTTTGCATGGATACCAGACTGATGCCCCAAGGCCTTGACAAGCAACAGATATCCAAGGCTTACCATTACTATCTTTTTTCCAAATCCAACCACCATCCCAAGGTGGACGAATGGCTTCTCTTGGTTTTCCATGATAGAAAATCCATAAAGAAAATTCATCTTGTAATTTTATATTTTTTTGATGATGAACCAATGCAATATTACCTTCTCTTTTAAAAGCTACTTTATCCCAATGTTTGTTTGCCCAAATTAGAATACTATCAATTACAAGTGGTGTTTGCAAGTCTACTTGAATGGCTTTAGCTGCTTTTACTGCTTTTGCTTTCCATAAAACTTCTCCTAAAATTGTTTTATTGTTGAAATCTGGAATAACTGAAATATCATAACTAAGAATATCAAACCAATCTCTATTTTCATTCAAACTACCTCTTAAAGAATCCGATTCTTTAAAAAGCATTTGTGCATAGGCATTGAAGGAAAACAGTGTAATTAATAATAAAGAAGTGATTTGTTTCATCTTAATCTTTTTTCAATTTGTCTTTAAAAACTTTTTCAAATTTTTCCAATTTTGGGCCAATCACATACCTGCAATAACCTTGGTTGGAATTGTCGTTATAATAGTTTTGGTGATAAGATTCTGCTGAATAGAATTTAGAGAAAGGGGTAACTTCTGTGATGATTGGTTTGTTCCATGCACCACTTGCATCTAATTCTTTAATGTATTTCAGAGCCAATTGTTTTTGGTGATCATTGTGATAAAACACCACAGAACGGTATTGTGGCCCAATATCATTTCCTTGTTGGTTGGGGGTGGTAGGATCATGTGTTTTCCAAAAGACTGCTAATATATCGTCTAAACTAATTTTAGTCGTATCAAAAACTATTTGACAAACTTCGGCATGTCCAGTTGTTTTGTCACATACTTGCTCATAAGTGGGGTTTTCTATATGTCCTCCACTATAGCCACTAGTCACAGAAACGACGCCTTCTAATCTTTGATAAATAGCTTCTGTACACCAAAAACAGCCAGAACCTAGTGTGATTGTTTCTGTATTACTCATATTGATGACTTGTTTTTTAGGGGTTTTTGATTTCTGAGCACATGCTGATAAGCATAGAATGCTAGCAAAGATGAATAAACTATGTTTTAATTTTTTCATAGTATGAATTTAGGTATTTATAAAACAAATCCAGCATTGTAAAAGTTCAAAGGCTGTTAATATTTATTTAACTAAATTTGCAACCTATCTATTAGTATGCTTTTATACCCTGAAAACGCCCTTCAACAACTTGAATTTGATAAAATCATTGCGATATTATCCAACTCTTGTCAAAGTCCCATTGGAAAAGAATTGGTGGGTGAAATGCGTATTCATACCCATCCTAAATATATTCAAACTGCTTTAAGTCAAACACAGGAGTATAAGTTTATCAAATCGGCTAATCAATACTTTCCATCTGATTTTGTAATGGATATCAGAAAAGATGTAAAATTATTGGGTATCCCTGGCGCGCAATTAACAGGGGAACAATGGTTGTTGGTAAGGAAATTAGCAGATCATATGCATCAGATTTTTAGATGGTTTGATGCAGAGAGAAGAGAAGCTTTTGCAAATTTATTTTTACTCTTAGAAGGGACTTATTACGAAAAACAAATAATCGATTCTATAGATGCAATAATTGATGAAAGAGGCAATGTAAAAGATAATGCATCTGAAGATTTAGCTAAAATACGTTCTCAACTTTTTAAGACTAGGCAAACACTAAGAAGGGTTTTTGAAAAAGTAGTGGCAAAATTAGCGAAGTCAGGTTACACTGCTGATATTGATGAAAGCTTTAGCAATGGTAGAAGAGTAGTAGCAGTTTTCTCAGAATACAAAAGACAGGTAAAAGGTTTTTTTCATGGAGAAAGTGATAGTAGAAAAACGGCTTTTATTGAACCTGAAGAAACCATTGAATTAAATAATGAAATTTATTCTTTAGAACAAGATGAGACAAGAGAGGTTCAAAGAATTTTGAGAGCATTGACTGCTGAATTATCACTTTATTCAAGTTTACTTTTAAACTATTTACAAATAGTAGGGCAGTTTGATTTTATCAGGGCCAAAGCCATTTTAGCAATTGATATGAATGGCAATATGCCACAGTTGCAAAACAAGGCAATTGCTCATTTAGTGAATGCATACCATCCTTTATTGTTAATGTATAATAAAGTGTCCGGCAAGAAAACCATTCCAGTCAATATTGATTTGGATGATGAAGCAAGAATTTTAATTATTAGTGGACCCAATGCTGGCGGTAAAACGGTTTCTATGAAAACCTTGGGATTGAATCAGGTGATGATGCAATCTGGTTTATTGGTTCCAATGAGTGAGCTGTCTGAAATGGGCATCTATAAGCAATTGTTTATTCAATTGGGTGATACGCAGAACTTGGCTTTCGAATTAAGCACTTATTCAAGTCATTTAATGCACATGAAACATTTTATTGAAAATGCGAACGGTAAGACTTTGTTTTTTATTGACGAACTTGGTTCTGGGTCGGATCCACATTTGGGTGGAGCATTTGCTGAAGTAATATTAGAAGAATTATCTCATAGACATGCACAAGGTATTGTGACCACCCATTATTTAAATTTAAAAGTAATGGCCAATCATAATAAAGGTATTGTGAATGGTGCCATGCAATTTGATGAAGTGAAATTAGAGCCATTGTATCAGTTAGTGATTGGCAAACCTGGAAGTTCATACACATTTGCTATTGCTGAAAGAATTGGTTTACCAAAACATTTAATTAATAGAGCCCGTAAAATGGTGGATACCCATCATTTCGAATTGGATAAGTTATTGAATAGAACCGAGCAAGATTTGCAATTGGTTCAGAAGGAAAGAAAAGAGCTTCATAAAAAGATTAAAGAGAACGAGGCTTTACAACAAGAGTTGAATAAGACTTTAGATAAAGAGAAGCATCTACAACAAGTTCAGTTATTAAGAGAACAAAATAAAGTGGCGGAAGATAAGTTTGCTTATAATAAAGACATGGAACGTAAGTTAAAGCAGATTGCACTGGATTGGAAGAAGTCTGAAAAGAAAGAAGAAGTAATGAAGAATTTGTTCAATTTATTATTTAAAAAGAACGACGCTATTGTAATTAATAAATTGGCTAAAAAAGTAGATAAAACTTTTAAAGAAATTAAGGCACCTATTGTGGTTGGTTCTACAGTTAAATTAAAGAAGAACTATCAGGTAGGGGAAGTGATGGAGTTAAAAGGGAAGAGAGTTGTGGTAAAAGTGGGACAGATACCTATGAGTATTGAAATAGAGGATTTGATTGTGGTGGAGAAATTACCATAAGAAGAAAATACCAAAAAAAGAAAGTCATGATAGTAGATGATTTAGCCTTATCGAGCAAGTACACATCTTTGCATCCAAGATTTAAAGCTGCATTTGATTTTTTAACTACGCAACAATTGGAAAATCTTTCCTTAGG
>JALRFB010000121.1 GCA_023256555.1 Sediminibacterium sp.
ATAGGTTCGTAAAAACTAGGCCATCCACAACCACTATCAAATTTCGTATCGCTTTTAAATAAAGCGTTACCGCATGCAGCACAAAAATAAGTACCTATTTCTTTAGATGTTTCATACTTACTCGTAAAAGGACGCTCGGTTCCTTTTAATCTTGCAATTTCATATACATCTGCTGGAAGAATTTGTTTCCAAATACTATCTGGTACCACAATGTTCTCCTGTTGATTCTTTTTATAATAAGGATTGTTCTTGTTACTCATACTAGGGTTCATTTGAGCTGTTTTGGAATTGTTTTGTGCACATGCCATTTGAGAAAAGCATAGCAATAAAAAGACTAGTTTCTTCATGGTATTGTTCTTCATTCAAAAATACTAACAAGTATTCAGTTATTTTGTTCAGTTTTTTATGCAAGCTTCTGTTAAAATTTACGCCAGTTCTGTATCTTTGTTAGCAACAACGAATCTTTCAACTCAATAGCATGTTCAATCTAATCTTATTTGGCCCTCCAGGAAGTGGAAAAGGCACTCAAAGTGAATCTATCATTGCAGATTTTGGCTTAAAACACCTTTCTACTGGTAATTTATTAAGAGAAGAGATTGGTAATTCAACAACTTTGGGTTTGGAAGCCAAGCGTTTTATGGATGCTGGTCAATTAGTGCCAGATGAAGTAGTGATTGGAATGGTGGACAATTTCATGAATGCACATTCCGAAGCAAAAGGTTTTTTATTTGATGGATTTCCAAGAACAACAGCACAGTGTATTGCATTAGATGCTTTGTTACAAAGCAAGTCAAGTGAAATTAATGTGGTGTTGGCTTTAGAAGTAAGCGAAGAAGAATTAGTAAAAAGATTATTGGGTAGAGGTTTAACTTCAGGCCGCAGTGACGATACCAACGAGACAATTATCCGTGCAAGAATTAAAGAATACCACGATAAAACTACAGCAGTAGCAACACATTACGCACAATTTAATAAAGTAGTGAATGTAAAAGGAGAAGGTACTGTAGAATCTATCTATGCCAGTTTAAAAGTGGAGATTGATCAAAGAATTAAATAAGATTAATACCATAAATAAAAAAGGAGCAATCAAAAATTGCTCCTTTTTTTATACTTAAAAATTTGAATTAAATATTCAAACCACCACAAGCACTAATTACTTGACCAGTAACATAGCTACTCATATCACTTGCTAAAAACAAAGTAGTATTAGCAATTTCATCTGCTTTACCAAAACGTCCCAAAGGAATTTTATCTAAGAAAGCTTTACCAGCTTCTCCTTCATTTAAATAATGAGTCATATCGGTTTCAATAAAACCTGGTGCAATCGCATTGCAACGAATATTTCTACTACCTACTTCGGCAGCAATAGATTTTGTAAAACCAATAATACCTGCTTTACTAGCAGCATAACTTGATTGACCTGCATTACCTCTAATACCGATGATAGAACTCATGTTGATAATACTACCTGCTCTGGCTTTCATCATTGGACGAATGACTTGCTTGGTCATATTATAAACACTTTTCAAATTGGTTTCCATCACATCATCCCATTGTTCTGGAGTCATGCGCAATAATAAATTGTCTTTAGAAATACCTGCATTGTTTACGCAAATATCAACAGTACCAAATGTTGCCACTACATCATTTACAAAAGCTTCACATGCAGCAAAATCACCTGCATTGGCTTTATATGCTTTTGCTTTCACTCCTAGGTTTTCTATCTCTGCAACTAATTGATTTGCTTTTTCTGCACTACTATCGCTTACATAAGTAAATGCAACATGACTTCCTTGCTCTGCTAATTTTAAAGCAATAGCAGCGCCAATGCCTCTTGCTGCGCCTGTTACAATAGATACTTTTCCTTCTAATAATTTCATAGTGCTAATTTTAAATCAATTCTTAATATTGAATTACAAAGATAAATGAATCCCTTTTATTTCTTCTACAAAACTGCGTTCATTCGATAATCTTGGAACTTTATGTTGACCACCTAGTTTACCTTTTATTTTAAGCCATTCATGAAAACAACCTTTTTTGAGTGCAGTAATTTGAGGAAGCCCTAGCGCAATATCTTTATGTCGCTTTGCTTCATAATCGCTGTTCAATGCTTTTAAGTTATTGTCTAGTGCTACAGTAAATGCATGTAAATCTGTTGGTGCTTTTTCAAATTCAATCAACCACTCATGAGCGCCACAAGTATTATCTGACATATAAATAGGTGCCGCTGTGTACTCATTCATAATGACATTTAAGTCTTTACATGTTTTTGCAATCGCATTGTCTGTATTGTCTGCAATTACTTCTTCACCAAATGCATTAATATATTGTTTGATTCTACCGCTTACTTTTATTTTAAAAGGATTTAGTTGAACAAACTGAATAGTATCTCCTACTAAATATCTCCAGAGGCCTCCATTGGTACTAATGACAATGGCATAATTTTTTCCTAATTCAACTTTATCAAGGCCAATTGTTTTTGGTTGTGCCTTTCCGTATTCTTCTATAGGCATGAACTCGTAAAAAATACCATGATCTAAAAATAATAACATGCCATCTTCCTCAATATTATCCTGTGCAGCAAAAAAGCCTTCGCTGGCATTATATATTTCAATGTATTTACATCCTGGTCCAATAATTTTTTCAAACTGTTCTTTATAAGGAGTAAATGAAACACCACCATGAATGTATAATTCAAAATCTGGCCACACTTCTTTAATAGTAGTTTTACCAGTGATTTCTAAAATTCTTTTTAATAAAACCAAAGTCCATGTTGGTACACCAGAAATAGAAGTAACTGGCTCGTTGATGGTGCTTTGTGCTAATGCTTCAATCTTTCCCTCCCATTCATCCATCAATGCAATGGCTAATTCTGGTGTTCTAATTAAGTTAGACCAAAAAGGAGAGTTTTGTAATAGAACACCACTAAGGTCTCCATATTGAATATTGTCTTTGATGGGATGCACTTGATGACTACCACCAATAACTAAACCTTTTCCAGTGAGTAAATCACTTTCAGGAAATGCATGATAATAAATGGTCAATACGTCTTTAGCTGCTTGAAAATGATTTTTTTCAATGCTTTCTTTAGTGAGTGGAATAAACTTACTCTTATCACTAGTGGTACCACTACTTTTAGCAAACCATTCTACAGGGGTATTCCATAAAACGGACTCCTCTCCTTCCATAATCTGATCTATAAAGGGCTTTAGATCTTGGTATTCTTGAATTGGAACCGTTTCTTTAAACTTTCTAATACTAAAAATTTCTGAAAACCCATGTTTTCTACCAAACTGTGTGTATTGACCATGGGTGATAAGGTCTTGCAATACTTCTCGCTGCGCAGCAATTGGGTCATTTTCCCAATGCTCAATACGCCAATAGCGTAGGCGAGCCAATCGTGAAAGTGCAGGACTAAAAATTTTCATTTACTCCCCACAATATAAGAAATTACTTGGCTTTTTGGCCCATCTCGATAATCCAATCTTTACGTTTCAACTCAAAATTGGTTCCAAGATAAAGTCTTCGTACTTGCTCGTCTTCTGCTAACTCTTCAGCAGTGCCGTGCTTGAATATTTTTCCTTCAATTAACAGATATGCTCTATCACAAATAGATAAGGTTTCGTTCACATTATGATCTGTAATTAAAATACCAATATCCTTGGTTTTCAATTTTGCGACCACCGATTGAATATCTTCCACTGCGATAGGATCCACGCCAGCAAAGGGCTCATCCAATAATATAAATTTTGGATCAACTGCTAAAGCTCTTGCAATCTCGGTTCTTCTTCGTTCTCCACCACTTAAACTATCACCATTGTTTTTTCTAACATGATGTAAATTAAATTCATCTAATAAGCTTTCTAATTTTGCTTCTCTTTCTTCTTTATTCAATGCAGTCATTTCTAATACTGCCATAATATTATCTTCTACAGATAACTTTCTAAATACACTAGCTTCTTGTGGTAAATAACCCAATCCCATTTGGGCTCTTTTATACATGGGAAGCTTGGTAATATCTTCTTCATTTAAATAAACAGTGCCTTGGTCTGGAGCAATCAATCCCACTACCATATAAAAGGTAGTTGTTTTACCTGCACCATTGG
>JALRFB010000122.1 GCA_023256555.1 Sediminibacterium sp.
CACTTAAGAATAACATCGCAGAGCTATTTTTACAAGCAGCTACACAAGCACCACAACCGATACACATAGCAGATGCAAATGCTTCATCAGCTTTATCTTTTTCAATGGGCAAACTATTACCGTCTACAGCATTACCTGTATTCACACTTACATATCCACCAGCTTGAATGATTCTATCAAATGCACTTCTGTCTACTGTTAAGTCTTTTACAATTGGGAAAGAGTTTGCTCTCCAAGGTTCAATGGTAATTGTGTCACCATCTTTGAAAGCACGCATATGTAATTGACAAGTAGTGTTGGCTTGCCAAGGACCATGTGGCTTACCATCTATATATAATGAACACATACCACAAATACCTTCTCTACAATCGTGGTCAAATGCAACAGGTTCATCTCCTTCAGTGATTAACTTTTCATTTAAAACGTCTAACATTTCTAAAAAAGACATTTCATCTGAGATGTCGTTTACTTCGTATGTTTTGAATGCACCTGCTGTATTAGCATTCTTTTGGCGCCATACTTTTAGTTTTAAATTCAATGATTGATGTGACATATCTTAAATATTATTCTTGTAATTAATTTGCGATTGTTTATTTATAGTTACGTTGAGAAGGTTTAATCACTTCGTATTTCAACTCTTCTTTATGTAATTGCCATTCGTGTTCTGCTTTTGCTTCCCATGCAGCCACATACATAAATTTCTCATCGTCTCTTAAAGCTTCTCCATCTGGAGTTTGGTATTCTTCTCTGAAGTGACCACCACAACTTTCTTCTCTATTTAATGCATCGATACACATTAATTCTCCTAATTCAATAAAGTCAGCCACACGGTTTGCTTTATCTAATTCAGGATTGTATTCGTTGATATCACCAGGAATTCTTACATCAGACCAGAACTCTTTTTTCAATGCTTGTACTTCAGCAATTGCTTGCTTTAATCCTTCTGCATTTCTAGCCATACCACATTTATCCCAGATAATCTTACCTAAACGCTTATGGAAACTTTCAACAGATTGTTTTCCATTAATGTTCTTTAAAGTATGGATTCTATCAGCTACTGCTTTTTCTGCAGCTTCGAATGCTGGGTGTGTAGTTGGAATAGGAGCGTTGTAGATTTCGTCTGCTAAATTGTTTCCTAAAGTATAAGGAATTACAAAATAACCATCTGCTAAACCTTGCATCAAAGCACTTGCGCCTAAACGGTTAGCACCATGGTCACTAAAGTTCGCTTCACCTAATGCATATAATCCAGGTACAGTGGTTTGTAATTCATAATCTACCCATAAGCCACCCATTGTATAGTGTACTGCTGGGTAAATTCTCATTGGCACTTCGTAAGGATTTTCTCCAGTAATTTTTGCATACATGTCAAACAAGTTGCCATATTTTTCTTTCACCACTTCTTTACCCATTGCAATGATTTCTTCATGACTTACATTGCTTAATCCTTTCTTACTTACTTCTGTCTTACCATATCTTTCAATAGCAGCTGCATAATCTAAGTAAACAGCTTGCTTTGATGTACCTACGCCATATCCAGCATCACATCTTTCTTTAGCAGCTCTTGATGCAACGTCTCTTGGAACTAAGTTTCCAAAAGCAGGGTAGCGACGCTCTAAATAGTAATCTCTTTCTTCTTCAGGGATATCATTTGGTTTTCTATCGTCTCCTTTTTTCTTTGGAACCCAAATACGTCCATCATTTCTTAATGACTCTGACATCAAAGTCAATTTAGATTGATGATCTCCACTTACTGGAATACAAGTTGGGTGGATTTGTGTGAAACAAGGATTAGCAAAGAATGCTCCTTGCTTATGTGCTTTCCAAGCTGCAGTCACATTTGATCCCATGGCATTGGTAGATAAATAAAACACATTACCATATCCACCAGTACATAATAAGACTGCATAACCAAAATGTCTCTCTAATTCACCTGTAACCAAATTACGAGCAATAATACCTCTTGCTTTACCATCCACTTTTACTACGTCTAACATTTCGTGACGTGCAAACATTTGCACATTTCCTAATGCTACTTGACGCTCTAAAGCTTGGTAAGCACCAATTAATAATTGCTGTCCTGTTTGACCAGCAGCATAGAAAGTTCTTTGTACCTGTGTACCACCAAAACTTCTATTACTTAATAATCCACCATATTCACGAGCAAATGGAACACCTTGTGCAACACATTGATCGATTATATTAACACTCACTTCTGCTAAACGATGAACATTTGCTTCACGTGCTCTGTAGTCACCACCTTTAATGGTATCATAGAATAATCTGAAAACACTATCACCATCATTCTGATAGTTCTTAGCGGCATTAATTCCACCTTGTGCTGCAATTGAGTGAGCACGACGTGGACTATCTTGGAAACAAAAAGCTTTTACTTTATAGCCTAATTCACCTAAAGAAGCTGCTGCTGAAGCGCCGGCTAAGCCAGTACCTACAACAATTACTTCCATTTTTCTTTTATTTGCTGGGTTTACTAGTTTACAATGACCTTTATAATCTACCCATTTGTCATCTAATTGTCCAGCAGGTATTTTAGAGTTTAACATAATTCAATCTTTTATCAATCAGTTTGTATAATAAGGTTTATTAAAAGCTTTATTTAATCAAATTAAAATAAAAGCTAATTGGCATCAATGCGAATATTAATGGAACAATAATGGCAAATCCATATCCAATGCTAGAAATTAAAGCATGATATCTTCTATTGTGAACGCCAATTGTTTTAAATGCACTCTGAAATCCATGTGCCAAATGATATGCTAAAGAGCCGCAAGCAAGTACATATAATATCACCACATAAATATTTGTAAATATATTTTGCATAGCTGCATATAAATTGTGGTATTCAGTACCGTTGTATTCAAATGACTCTAACCCTTTAATTCCAAAATGACCACCTAATCTACTTGGAGTCCAAAAGTGGTAAATGTGCATGATTAAGAACATTAAAAGTAAAGTACCTAAGATGGCCATACTTCTACTATACCATTTACTACCTTTTGTATAACTTACTGCATATCCCACAGATCTCTTACTTCTGTTTTCTAAAGTAAGTAAGTACCCTTGAAGAATATGTAAAAATATTCCAACAAAAAGACCAATTTCTAGAATTCTTGGTAATGCATTGCTACCCATAAAATGAGCTGCTTTATTGAAAGTGATTCCAGGCATTGTTTCATCGATAAAATAACTTGCCCAAATACATGCATTTAAGCCAGCATGCACAATTAAAAAAAGAATTAGAAAGATACCCGTGAAACCCATTATTAATTTTTTTCCCACGGAGGAAGTAAACATTTGTTTAAAGGTCATAATTGCAGATTTTTAAAATCGATGCAAAAGTAACAAGGAATTTCTAACCTGCGTTAATTCGTTCTATGATTTTGAGCATCAATGTCAAATACCTTAACAATTTGTGCATTTAGATAGGGAATTGACCACTTGTATAAATTTATAAAAGGATGCCATCTTTCGCTTAATTTTACTTCATGATTAAAGTCCTAACTATACTTTGGAACAGCTTCAAAATGGCTTTACAAGAGCTAAAAGTGAATAAACTAAGAACTTTCCTTTCTTTATTTGGTATAACTATTGGTATTTTCTGCATTATTGGAGTATTGGCCACCATTGATAGTTTAAAGGCGAAAATCCAAAATGACTTATCTAGCTTCGGTAATAACACTATATATATTGACAAATGGGACTATAGTGGAGGACCTGAATATCCTTGGTGGAAATTCATGAAAAGACCCAATATGAAGGTGGAAGAGATGGACATCATTAAGAAAAAAAGCAATTTGGCCTCCAATATGGCTTTTTTCATGTCCAATCAGGCAAGTTTCTCCTATGAAGAAAACGTTTTAAAAGGAGTTAATATTTATGGTATTACTTCTGAATACAAAGCTGTTCAAAGTTTTAATATAGGCTATGGAAGGTATTTTTCTGAAGCAGATTTTTTGAGAGGTGGGCCATTAGGAGTGATTGGTTATAAAGTGGCTGAGGAATTATTTGGGAAAGCAGAAAAAGCTTTAGGAAAAACCATTTCTTATGGAGGAAGACGAGTGATGGTGATAGGTGTAAT
>JALRFB010000123.1 GCA_023256555.1 Sediminibacterium sp.
AGTAAAAGACGCGTTTAAATAAAAAAAAGAGGAGCCAATCGGCTCCTCTTTTTTTTATTTAGTGATTTTTTATTTTAACTGATATATATCTTTTGAATTTCTACCCAAGCCATCATAGTCTAATCCATATCCAACAACAAATTTGTTAGGGATATCAAAGCAGCTGTAATCCACTTTTACTGGAAATGCCAAAGCTTCTTTTTTATTTAAAAGTACAGCCACTTTTACACTTGCAGGTTGTTGACTTTCTAGTTGAGGTAAGTAATGGTGTAATGTTTTTCCGGTATCTATAATGTCTTCTAGAATAATAATATGTCTATCTCTAACATTGGCGTCTAATCCAATTGCTGTAATAACATTGCCTGTTGAGCTAGTCCCCTTGTAGGATGCTAGCTTTATAAAACTTACTTCTGCTTCAATGGTGATTTGTTTAAAGAGGTCTGCAGTAAATAAGAAAGAACCATTTAATATAGATAAGAATAAAGGTCTTTTACCTTCATAATCTCTATTTAAAATAGCAGCTAATTCGCTTATTTTTTCTTGAATTGAAGCTTCACTTAAATAGGGTACAAATTCTTTATCTAAAACTTTGATTGATGACATATGGGTATTTATTTTTTCTTTTTGAAAAGATTTCTGAAAAGATGAAAATCGAATTTAAAAGAGACTTGCTTAAAACTAGGTTGTGGTTTGGTTTCTTTTGGTTTAAATAATAATACTATAGCACCTTCTTTTAGCTTTCCTTTTGGTAAATTTTTATTGTATGCTTGTAAGTAACTTAATTGAATTCCTTCATTTTGGCTAATCTCGTATAAAGTTTCTCCTTCCTTTGCAGTGTGTATGCTTTTTTTGCCTGATTTCTTTTTAGGCGCTAAGAAAACTAATTGATCCTTTTCAACAATATCCGCTTCCTCCATATCATTGTATACAAATAATTTATACAATGAAATTTTATGTAGTTGAGCAATTTGTAAATAAGAACTACCAGCTTTAACCCATAATACTGGTACCGAATTGATTTTGAATTTTTCTTTAGGGTAGTTGATTACCTTTTTCTTTGTAATTGTGAATAATACTTGTTTAACCGTATCCTTTGCTATTTCTAATCCTTTCATGGTAGGAATTTCATTAGCAACTGTATTATTGCCTGAGCTAATACCATTTACTTTTGACAATGCAATATTGGAACTATCTGCAGCAAAAATCTGTGCTTGAGTGTATTTTGGAGTAGTATTTATTGCACTATCCATTTTTACAATGGTGTCTTTTTTTACTGTAGATACTATTTCTTTTGTAACAATTGAATCTTTTTTAATTGCAGATGTGTCTGCAATAAGTTTCATAACAGGACTCTTAATCAACGGCTTTTCAATAGCTGGCGAATCAAGTTCGTCATTGTCGAGCTCTGGAAAGTTATATTGAGACAATTCGTAATCATCTATAATTTTTAAAAGTTTTCTTGGATAATCGCTTGCAGTTGCATAGCCTGCTTTTTTTAATCCATAAGCCCAAGCGCTATCATCAACTGGATCTAAAGTAAATAAAGAAGCATAGTTAGGTCTGTTTTTTAAGAAATCAGAATGGTCTTTGAAAGATGCAGCAGCAGTTGGGTAAACTCGAAAGCATTCTTGTTTTGTATCATCGTCTTGAAAAGTGGTTTCACCTTTCCAATCAGATTTGCATTTTATTCCAAAATGATTATTGAATTTCTTAGCCAGATTACTTTCGCCACTATTTGATTCTACAATGCCTTGCGCTAATGTAATAGATGCAGGTATGCCAGTACGCTTCATTTCTTGAACTGCAATCTTTTTATATTGTTCTATATATACAATCGTTGATTCAGATTGAGCCTGTACGATTTGAATCCCGACAACTAAAAAAAGTATCCCAAAACAATATTTCATCATAAAATTATTTTTTTCTAATTAATGTAAGTCCGTCTCGAATGGTCAACATTATTTTTTCTGTTTCATCGTCAATGGCCAATAACTCATTAAATGCTTGAATCGCTTTTGCATTTTTACCACTGATTTTCTCCTCAAGTACTTCTCCATGAAACAAAGTATTATCTGCAATAATAATACCATTTGGGCTCATTTTGGGCTTTAGGAGGGTATAATAATCATTATAACCAGTTTTGTCTGCATCAATAAAGGCCAAGTCAAATAATTGTGGCAGATTTGGAAGGATCTTTTTTGCGTCCCCAATATGTTGATGTATTTTCTTGCCTTGGCCATATTGGTCAAAATATTTTTGAGCTCTTGTAGCGTCTTCTTCTCTTATTTCAATGGTATCTATCTGCCCTTCATCAGTTAATCCTTCCGCAAGGCATAAAGTACTAAAGCCATTAAATGTCCCAATTTCAATAATGTATTTTGGTCGAAGCATTTTACTTATAAAAGTTAAAAATCCGCCCTGATTCCAATTGCTTTGCAAATGGGCATGAGGGTGCTCGGCCAAAATGGCTTCATACATAGCTTTTAAATGTGGGGGAGTAGCATTGCTATATTGGTCTACATATTCATTTGCCTTGGGATGTATCAACTCCATGCTCAAAGGTCTATATTTTTTTGATACCAGGCTTTGAAATCAGCCATAAACCTATAAAAGTTATTAAACCATTAATTATCAATAGTTCTTGCCCTATTTTAAAATTACCCAATAGTTCTACTTGGTATTTATCCAATATCAAACAGATGATTGGCGCAATAAAACATGGAAGAGGAGACCATTTATCTTGAATAGTTCTTTTAGTAATTATGCCAAATGCAAACAATCCCAATAAAGGACCATAAGTATAAGAGGCAATTTTTAATAATAAATCAATAGTACTTTTATTGTCAATCCATTTGAATATCATTACAATAATTAAAAAAAGTAAAGCAAAACTCAAATGTACTGTTTGTCTTATTTTTTTCTTCTTAACCTCGTCCCATTCTTGGTTTCTTTGCATACCTAATAAGTCAATACAGAAACTGGATGTTAAAGCAGTAATGGCACCATCAGCACTAGGGAATAAAGCAGAAATTAATGCTAATATAAAGATGATGGATAGATAGGGTGGCATATGGTTTAAAGCCAATGCTGGAAATAAATCATCACCTACTGCAGTAACATTCACCATTCTTGCATAGATATGTAATAATCCTCCCAAGAATAAAAACATACTAATTACTATTAACATTGTAATGCCAATAGTGATCATGTTTTTCTGAGCATCTTTTAAAGTCTTTACAGAAATATTTTTCTGCATCATTTCTTGGTCTAAACCTGTCATTGTTAGCGTTACAAATGCACCTCCAATAATTTGTTTGAGAAAAAATGATTTACTATTGATATCAGTTTCAAAAATTGTGGCATAACCTCTTGATTGCATGGCTGTATAAGCTTGAATAGCAGTAAAATCCATTCTAGTTAAAATGTACACACTGCAAATAATCAAACCCAATAGCATTCCCGAAGTTTGTAAAGTGTCAGTCCAAACAATGGTTTTAACACCTCCTTCATAGGTATAAAGAAGGATCATTGCTAATATTACTAATGTAGTACCCCAAAAAGGTACTCCCATACTATCCAAAATAAAAACTTGTAAGATTTTTACTACTAAGTACAATCTAGCTGTTGCACCAAGTGTTCTAGATAAAACAAAGAAAGAGGCTCCTGTTTTATAGGCTTTAAATCCTAATCTAGTCTCTAAATAATTATAAATAGAAGTTAGATTCAATTTATAATAAATGGGGAGTAAAATATAAGCAATACAGATATAACCAATTAAATAACCAATAGTGATTTGTAAATAATGAAAAGCATCTCTACCTACTGCGCCAGGTACACTTACAAATGTTACTCCACTTAAAGAAGTGCCAATCATGCCAAAAGCTACCAACATCCAGTTGCTATTCTTGTTGCCTATAAAGAAGGACATATTATTACTATTCTTGCCGGTAATTTTGGCTACTCCTAGTAGAATCAAGAAATAGATAACAATAAATACAAATAATAATGTTGCACTCATGATGGATGAATTAGTAATAGCAAAGTAATAACAAAGTTTGAATTAAT
>JALRFB010000124.1 GCA_023256555.1 Sediminibacterium sp.
AAGAAGACGCAGCAGTAGCGAATTCTGGAACCATTTGATTAGCTGGGAACTTACCTAAGTAACCACCTTTAACTCCTGTTGGTCCAACTGATTTTTCTTTTGCTAATTCAATAAATTTTGCTTCTTTATCTTTTGCTTTATTTAACAATAAAATTTCCGAAATAATAATTTCAGTAGTAGCTCTTTTGATATCATTCTTATCTGTGTAAGATTTGTTCACAATTCTACCTTCAATGGCTATTTCAGAACCCTTTAATAGATACTGCTCGGCATATTGCGCCAACTTAGACCATGCTACTAAATTAAACCACTGCGTTTCGTCTACCCAGTCCCCTTTTGCATTTTTATATCGGTCGTTGACGGCGATACTTAAATTGGCTACTTTTTTATCGGTGTCAAAAACCTTGATCTCTGGGGCAGCACCAAGATGCCCAATTAATTGTACTTTGTTTTTAATTGCTTTCATGTTGTAATAATTTTAATGAATCACAAAAATGAAAGAAAGCAATACACTAAAACATAGTAATTATCTATACAAAAAATGGGGGCAAAAGCCCCCATTGTATAATCGTTTCATTCAAAGTAATTACTTAAAAGGAAATTTCACCACTTGCGCTTTTACTAAGGTATTTCTAATATCTATAAATATTTCTGTTCCAATCTTAGCATGCTCTGTTGCAACATAGCCCAATCCAATTGCTTTTCCCAAACTTGGAGCTTGTGTACCTGAAGTGACTGTGCCAATTGCATTGCCATTGGCGTCTTTAATAATATAATGATGACGAGGAATTCCTCTATCAATCATTTCAAAACCAACTAATTTTTTAGCCACCCCATTTTCTTTTTGTGCTTTAATAGCAGCTGAATTGGTAAACTCTTTGGTGAACTTTGTAATCCAACCTAAGCCAGCTTCAATTGGACTAGTCGTATCGTCAATATCATTACCATATAAACAAAAGCCCATCTCTAATCTCAAAGTATCTCTCGCACCTAATCCAATAGGCTGAATGCCAAATTCTGCCCCTAATTCAAATAATGTATCCCATACCTTTGATGCATTATCGTTGATGTCTTCAAAATAAATCTCTACTCCTCCGGCACCAGTGTAACCTGTAGCGCTGATTAATACATTATCAATACCCAATAATTTTCCTTTTGCAAAACTATAATAAGGCATATTTAAGACATCTATATCTGTCATCTTTTGCACAATTTGTGTGGCTTTTGGTCCTTGCACGGCCAATAATGCAGTTTTAGCACTAATGTTAATCATTTCAACTCCCTTAGTATTATAACTACTAATCCAGTTCCAATCTTTTTCAATATTGGAAGCATTCACTACCAACATATATACTTTGTTCTTTTCTACACAGTAAACTAATAAGTCGTCTACAATACCACCAGTGGTATTGGGCAAGCAACTATACTGAGCTTTTCCATCTTCTAAAACAGATGCATCATTGCTTGTAACTCGTTGAATCAAATCCAAAGCATCTGGACCTCTTAAAATAAATTCACCCATATGACTTACGTCAAACACACCTGCTGCATTTCTTACAGCAGCATGTTCTACATTAATACCTGTATAGCTAATGGGCATATTATAACCAGCAAAAGGAGCCATTTTTGCACCCAATGCTACATGCTTTGCGGTAAACGGGGTATTTAAGATTTCACTCATCTGTTTAAAATTTGCTCAAAGGTACATAAAAAACGCCCCCTCTGCAATAGAGGGGGCGTAATCATCTTAACTAAAACCTAAAAATCTAATAAGTAAACCTTTCCAATACCCAATGTAAGTCAGTCATCTTGTTCACTACTTTTGGAAGCACTGTATTTTTAGAAGCTCCATTATTCATGGATGCATTCAATTCAATTTTTTGAGTTGATTTTTTGATATCTTTTTTTTGTTTTTCTAAAGCTTTATCAATTTTCTCCAATTCCTTTAACTTATCTTCTCTTGACTTCTCTAAATTATTTTCAAGCGCTTCTCTTTCTTTTTTCAATTCTTCTAATCTTTGTTCCATTTTATCTGGATCATCATTATCATCATAACTATCTTCAGCGTCATTATCACGCTTTAATTTTTCTAATCCAGTTTCGGTCATTTTATATTCCACTCCGCGCTCATAAGAAAAAGATTCATTATCCCATGGCTCATTCCATTCGTCATACCAATCATTGTCATCAGTTATACGATCAAAAGTTTCGGTTTGCATGCCTCTACCATTAATACGTACATTGGTTTGAGACCAACCTTTATTAGTAATTTTAATACGCTTACCAATAGGCACTGCAATAGTCATAACGATATGCTGATTTCTAAATTTATCTTTCTTATTGATTGCAATACCTCTATCTAAATAGACTAAACTATCCTGTTGTGTTAAATTAAAATTAATCCTATTCGCTAAGTCATTCGCTTCTTGAACAGTTTTGCCATTACTTAGTTTCACCACTTTTACTTGGAAACTATCGGTTTTAGATTGTACAATTCTAATGCGTAAATTTCTAACAAAAACAGTATCCTCATCTGCAAAAGCATCAAATGGACTTACTTGAAACCAATGGTTTTCAAAATATTTCATTTTGGGTGATGCAGTAATTTCTAAATAGTTCACTCCAGGATTTGTCAAAGCAATAGCTTGTTCTTCTGGCACATTGTGTTTAGAAAAGCTATGCCCTAAACTACTTCCAAAATAAAATAAAGTTATCCAACCCAATACCCATAAAGCAACAAAACTTGATCTTACCCAAATATTGGCTTTTTTATATCCTGCTAATTTGCGCACAACTGCTGCAACAATTCCTAAAATGGGTACCCAAACAAAGAATAATAAACTAAGAAAAACAGACCAAGTTTGTGCACCATCTTCTAATAAAAATTTTCTAAGAGGCATTACTGCTGTTGCTGCCACGCCAATTCCAAATAAAGCAGCCAATAGCGAAATACCTACCACACCTAATACAAAATATACAAATGCTTTGATACAAATAGTAATGACTTTCCCAATTAAATGAAAGAGCCCTCTTTTCTGCTCATATTGCTCAGCATTACCCTGACTTCTATCTTCACTTGTTTCTTTTCTTTCTGCACTAGATTTTCTAGAAAAATCTTTACCCCAACTTTGTGCTCTTTTACTAAAACCTTCCATATCGTTTTGAATGGTATTTTTAATACTATTCAAATCTACTTTCTCTCCTACCATCTCTAATTTATCTGCACTGGTTCTTGCTTCTGGTATCACCAACCATAAAACAATGTATACAAACACAGATCCTGGACTAAATGTAATGTCTAAGAAATTAGGAAAATCTGGAGCGTCCCAAAATTGGAACAAGTGCATATGTCTAAAATTAAACATAAAGCGAATAAAAGGAATCAAAAATAAGATTCTGATGATCCATACTTGAATACCAAAATATTTTGACAAACCAGCAGCCACACCACCAATCACTTTATTGTCAATATCTCTAAATAATCTTTTTTTAACACCACCTACTTCTTTAATAGAAGAGCTTGGTACTGCAATCCATAAAATTAAATAGCCTAAAATATTTACGCCAATTAAAAAGATCCAAAGTATTCTTACTAACAATGGCTCCACTCCAAAATAATTGGCAATACCACTACAAACACCACCCAATACTTTATTTTGTTCATCACGATACAAACGTTTTGGTCTAGTAGATGTCCATGGTTGACTTTCATTTGCTGAACTATCATAAGAAGTATTAGAAGAAGACTGTGCTTCAAAACCATCCTGTGCTTCAAAATCAGCTGGTCTACCAATACTTGCGATAATTAAATCTATATCGTCTTCAGAAATACAAACTGCACCTTTCTTCAAACGATCTTCACATAATTCAGCAACTCGACATTCAATATCGTTGATGATTTCATCCTTGCCTTCTTCTTTATCAAAATAAGCTCGAAGGGTTTCAATATAGTTTTTTAAATTCTCATAAGCCATCTCTTCAATTGGAAGAATACGACCTTGGAAATTAATGTTGATTACTTTTTTCATGATCATTTATTTATTCAGCAGCAGCT
>JALRFB010000125.1 GCA_023256555.1 Sediminibacterium sp.
CAAGGCACATGACAGGTATACCTGATTTTTCACTTGCATTTACTATATCCCAACAATCAGTCAATTTAATAGCACCACAAACTTCCACACCAGGTATAATACCATTTTTAATAGCTTCTAAGGCTTGTGGTATATGCCATTCCCAAGGCGTAGCGATTATAACAGCATCAATATCAGTACGTTGTAATAGTTGTTTGAAATTTTCATTCCCTTTACTATACTCAATTGCAGCAGGTCTACCAGCATCTTTTAAGATCTTTTGAGCATCCGCTAACATTCTAGGATCTGGATCGGCAAATGCCACGATATTGGTATCCTTACGTTGGCAGAGCATTTCTAAATGGCTTTGGCCTCTAAAACCCGTACCAATTATGCCAATATTAACTGTATTCTTAGTAGCTGCAGCTTGAGCTTTAATAAATGCAGGACTTAGGCCAACAGCCAATGAAGTCATGCCAGCATTTTGCACAAATTTTCTTCTTGAAAATGATGTAGACATAGCAATCGTTTTACGTTTAGTATCTAAAACTTAAATGTACAAATCTTTCGATCAACTTGTACTTGATTATAACGAAATAATCAGTCACATAGTATCTGAATCATATCCTAAGTTATTGTAGTTCAATATATACTTGATTATTTTACCTTATAATTAACATTATGTTAAATAGATTATTTTAAGAACTTAAGGCATATAACCTATCTAAACTATTTCTATATAACCTAACTTTATAATAGATCCTACTATTCAAAGAATCAAATCAAACAACTATGAAAAAGATCATTAGCAGTATATTACTATTATCGATTATTGGATTTACAAACAATATAGCTGCTCAAACAAATACCCAAAAAGAAACCACTTATGTGGGTGAACAAAAAAATGGTATACCAGAAGGCAAAGGTGTTTTAACTGATACTATTGGCAATGTATTTAAAGGCAGCTTTAAAAGAGGAAAAAAAGAAGGTTATGGGGAGTTGACTATAAAAAATGCCATTGGAAAAGACAGCACCCTAGTTGGCTACTGGAAAAAAGACCAATATGTAGGGTTATATGAGTTCCCCTATAAAATTGTAAGCAAGTCTTATATGATCAGTAATGCTTCTGTAACATATGAACCTGCAAACCCTAGTGGTAATACAATTGAAGTAAGTGTGGAATCAGTTTCTGGTGGATCAGCAACCCTTTCTGGTGAAATGCCAAAACCTACTTTAACTGAACATATATTTAATAAAGGTTCTTTTCAAGAAATGTTTGCTAGAACCAACCAGCAAAAAAGAAATGTATATATTTTCCAGAATGTGATCTTCCCTGTTACTGCTATGTTTAAATTCGGAAATGAAGATATAACGGTTGAGTTAAATGAGACTAAGAATTACAAACTGACTGTAGTTTTAAGAGATTGATTCAAACTTCAAGATATTCAGATAATAAAAAAGAGCCTTCGTTTGAAGGCTCTTTTTTATAAAGTCAATGAATGCTTAGTTATTATACTTATCATGCAATTTATCATATTCATTAAACTTAGCATCTAAAGCATCATATGCTTTTTGGTCCTTACCCCTCACCTTATCTCTTTTATATTGGTATAATGTTGCCAAGAAATCAACAGATCTTCCAGCTACATTCTTTTCTACCCTTTCTAATTTTTCTTTATCCTTTACTCCACTAAATGCTTTCTCAATCCATTCAATTGCAGCATCAACACTTGCTTTAGTGGGCGCTTCTAATACCACATTTAATTTTTTAATAGAATCTACTTGAGCTTTGAATGCAGCGTCAAAAGCCAATTTCTTTTTTGGATCTTTTGGAGCAGCTGGTTTATTGGCATTTAAATTTTGTAGAGCCTTAATATTATCCCCAACTTTTTCATCTAATGAAGTGAATTGATTATAATATGCAATACCAGCATTGAATGCAGCTGTGAAATTTTTAGGATTCAAAGTATATGCTTTTTTATAAGCATCAGCAGCTTTCATTACATATGCTTCATTATTTGCTGAGTTAGCTTCATCAGTTTTACCAGCAATAAATGCATCACCAAACATTAAACATTCTGATTCTGTAATTGTATTGGATGCAACCTGCTCATCATATAGTTTAATTTTTTCTTCTAAAGTGTAGTTTTTATCAATATACTCAGATTTAAAATCAAACCAATTTTCTTCTGGATAAGCTGCTTCAGTCACTTTTAAAAATGCATCAAAACTATTTTTGTCTTTGGCATTAATGTAATGCAACAACATATATTTGTATACGTCTTGTAATTCAGGCGTTTTAATGTCAGCAGCCACCAAACGCTTATAATATTTCATTGTATTTTCAGCGTTATTAGCATTTTGATTTGCAAAACCAGCATACATTAAAGAAGTTGTATCAAATTTTTGTTTTGAAGAAGCCCAACCTTGAGTGAAAATTATATCACTATATTTAACAGCATCGTCAAATTCTGATGCAGCTTTTTTCCAATTCTTATCATTGAATGCAGCTACACCTTCTTTAAAGTTTTTTAAGTATAAATCGAAGAAAGGTTCAGTTCCATTTTCTTTTGCTAATGGAAAATTAGCAGCTTCTGTTGCAATATAATTATCTACTGATGTTTTAACTTCTGCTAATGCAGTCGTATTCTTAGGATCTTTTGCTAAACCACTATAGATTTTTGCTTTCCAGTAATATCCTTCTGCTGTAGTTGCAGCAGCTGGCTTTTTAGCGATTATCTTCTCATAATCTGCTTTTGCAGCATCAAATTGATTGATTAAAACGCTTGTTTTTACTTTGTTAAAGTCTTGTGCATTCGCTTGAAAAGCAATCAGCAATACCAAAACTCCGATTAAATTTTTCATATGCCTGTTGATGTTTATGTACCGTTAAAATTATAAATTTTTAAATAAATGTTTATTCCGCTGGTGTATTTGTTGGTTCTGTAGATTCTTCATCAGACGCTGGCTTTGCTTCTCCATCGGTTGATGCTTCAGCATCAACCTCCTCATCACTACCCTGGTCTCCAATGATAGATGTTGCTGCGATATCATCTTCATCATCTAAACGAATCAATTTAACACCCTGAGTGGCTCTACCCGCTTCACGAATATCAACAATACTTGTTCTGATAGTTACTCCAGATTTACATGTAATCATCAAATCGTCTGAATCTAAAACGTCCATTAATCCAACCAATGCCCCCGTTTTTTCTGTTACATTAATTGTTTTAACACCCTTACCACCTCTATTGGTAATTCTATATTCATCAATTGGAGTACGTTTACCGAAACCTTTTTGACTTACCACAAGAATAGTTCTATCCTTGTCTTCTCTGCTTACGCAAACCAATCCAACCACTTCATCAGTTTCATCGTCTACTTCAATACCTGCCACACCTATCGCACCTCTACCTGTTGGTCTAACTTTTTCTTCAGGGAAACGAATCGCTCTACCAGACTTCACCGCCATCATGATTTCATTATTACCATCAGTTAATCTTGCTGCTAATAATTCATCGCCTTCGTTAATAGTAATGGCGTTTACGCCACTTACTCTTGGACGACTAAATTCTTCCAAACAAGTTTTCTTGATAATACCTTTCTTAGTACATAAAACGATATAATGATTATTTACATAATCCTTGTCGTCTAACTTACGTACTTCGATAATGGCTTTTACTTTATCATCTGGAGGTATTTGAATCAAGTTCTGAATAGCTCTACCCTTGCTAGTTTTTTCTCCTTCAGGAATTTCATAAACTCTTAACCAGAAACATCTACCTTTTTCTGTAAAGAATAACATGGTGTCATGAGTAGAAGCAATAAATAAATGCTCTACATAATCTTCTTCTCTTGTTTTAGAACCGATGGCTCCTCTACCACCACGTTTTTGTTGACGGTATTCAGAAACAGAAGTTCTTTTAATATAACCCAAATGAGAGATGGTGATTACCACATCTTCTTCTTCGATTAAATCTTCAATACGCATTTCGTCTGCTAAATATTGAATCTCTGTTTTACGTTCGTCGCCAAACTTATCTTTAACTTCTAATAATTC
>JALRFB010000126.1 GCA_023256555.1 Sediminibacterium sp.
AAATGGATATTCAAAGGGTAATTGTTGTTCCCAAAAATCTAATTGCACATGAATGAATTTAGCGTCCGCTGGATTGAATAGCTACTTTCCAACTTTGATTAAATGCCTTAGACAAAATTAAATCTTCTAAATTAATATGTATTCTATATCTCCAATAATGTTTGGAATTGGCAGGTATATTGATTCTTTCTTCATCTGGCTCATTTCTTCTAATGGTTTCATCCACACCCAAATAACATTGTAATTGAAAAATTGACCACATAGCTGGAGAATATAAATGTTGCATTAATATCAACTTTAAAATCCATGCTTCACAATGCAAAGGTGCTTCTCCCCATTGACCTAATTCATTATTATAGAACAGCTGAGTTTTGGCTCTATCTTCCTCCCACCATCCTCTCACTGTGCTTGTATCATGTGACGAAGGCGTAACTACACTTAAATATGGAGCATCATTTGGATGGAAAAACATTTTTTCATTGGCCTTGGGCATTCTTTGTACCTCTAGGCTTAACATACCTAATTGATACATTACGTTGGGAACACAAGAAGGCACCAAGCCAAGATCTTCTCCACAGATTAGCATATCCGTTGATAATTTCAACATCGGCAATTTTTCCATTGCTTCTTTTTCCCAAGCACTATCCTGTCTTTTGAAAAAATAATCTACATACAATTCTTTCAACGCATTTTTTACAGAATGATCTAAATGCTGAAAAGAACTGGTTTGTTCCATATTGAACCTGAAATGAAAATGATGCGGTTTCTCGTCATCAATCAAAATCACATTACTTATGAGGTTGAATAATCCTTGTTTAATTTTATCATGCCATTCGTCCTGTGGCATAAAGCTAAAATAGGTCTCTACCTGTCTTTGTGTTTTATAAGCAGGCAATAATTCATAATGACCGTCACCAATTGACTTCAAATAATCTTTCTTGATAATTTCATTATCATAACCAAATTGTTGAAATAATATTGTTTCATTGATATATGGATGTGTTAATCTGTAATGATCTACATGTATATTTTTAGCATTCAATTCATTGATTGAAACTGGTATTGCAGGAACAAAATGTCCTAAAATACCTTCAACAGCATGCATAGGTATACTCCATATTCTAAAGAATCCAAGAATGTGATCAATTCTAAATGCGTCGAAATAATATTTCATCTGATCAAATCTTGACTTCCACCAAGCATAACCATCAGCAGCCATCACTTTCCAATTGTATGTAGGGAAACCCCAGTTTTGTCCTGCAATGGCAAAATCATCAGGTGGAGCACCTGCTTGCATATCCATATGGAATAAATGTCTATTCTGCCATGCATCTGCACCATATCTATATACTCCAATAGGAATATCTCCTTTAACTACCACTCCATGTTGATGCGCATAATTGGTTGCATCCAATAATTGTAGATGTAATTGATATTGTACATAATAGAAAAACGCAATAGCATCAAAAGTTTTTGACCCTGGTTTTACTAATGCATCTATCGATTTTTCATCATATACTGCATTAGTTGGCCATTGATTAAAATCGACTGTTCCATGTAGATCTCTTAAATAAGAAAATACACTATAAGAAACCAACCAGTTTTTATTTTGTTCAAAATAAACAGCGAAGTCTGCACTTGATAAAACTTGCTCACCGTTTTCTTTATAGGCCAGTTTTAAGACTTCCCATTTTAATTTCATTACACCTTCGTAATCTACTTCAGCTAAATTATTCAGTGCTTCAATTTCTGACTGGAATGGCTTCAATACTTTTTGTTGTTCTTTCCCAAACAAATCTTCCAATCTAATAAACATAGGATGCAAGGCAAATGCCGAAATGGCTGCATAAGGATAAGAATCCATCCAGGTATGCGTTGCAGTGGTATCGTTAATAGGTAAAATCTGTATTAATTTAATACCTACTTGATTGGCCCAATCCACTAATTTTTTGATATCAGCAAATTCTCCTACACCAGCACTTTGTTTTGATCTTAATGAAAACACGGGTATAGCAACACCTGCCCCTTTCCATTGCTTAGCATTTAAATGAACAAAACCATCATTTACTATTACTAATTTATCTTTACCCACCGGCTCATACACTACTCTATTATTTCCTTCTTCAAATGCAACAAAGGTTTTGGTTTTTGTGTTGTAAATTCCATATTTATAAACAAAAGGGAAATTACTTTTTTGAACATCTAATGCAATTTCAAAAAACTGTTCTCCTTTAATTTTATTTAATGTTTTTGCTTTTGTACTATCCCATGCTCCAACAACAGAAGACTCACCTAAAATACAAATGGTTTGATCTGTATCAAGTAAAGGTGCTTTAACTCTAAATACATGTGTGGTATTTTTATCAAATTCTGTAGCGGCTGTTTCTTTAACCGATTTAGTTAACAAAACCTTTTCAAAAGGTGCAGTATAAAATGCATTCTCTTTATAACCTGTAAAATTCCAGCTATCAATTAATACTATCTCTTTACTATTAATTTGATTAAATGTAATAGACTGACTATTGCCTGCATCAAAAGCCTTGGTGCCATCTTCATTTAAAATAAAATAATGGTACTCAACTTTATCAGTTGGTTTGGCTTCTACTTCAACATGTAATACCCAATAATCGTCATTTAAATAAACCATCGGAATGGCTTTCTCAATAAGATTATTACCTAAAGCTGGGTGATTTCCGTACAAATAAATTACCTGACCAAAATGAGTTTTATATTTTAAATGAAAGCTTAGTTTTAGCTTTATCGCATTCTTCGCAGCTACTTTTTTTACTGCAGCTTTCTTTGGCACCACATTTGACATAGTATTATGCAATTCAATCGTTTACAATTATATTAAGCGAGTTTAAAGATAAAAAATAATGTGTATTAAAAACACATTAAATAAGATTCTTGGCTAATTTGTAGGGATTATAGCACTTGATTTGTATATTGCTTATAATCAATACTTTACATGACTCAAGATAATAAAATAGTGATTTACACCGATGGATCTTCTAGAGGTAACCCTGGAAGAGGAGGATTTGGAGCTATTTTAATGTGGAATGGCAAAGTAAAAGAAATTGCAGAAGCTTATCGCAAAACAACCAATAATAGAATGGAACTATTGGGAGTAATTAAAGCTTTATCACAATTAAAAACCAAAAAGCTACCTATCCTAATATTTACAGACAGCAAGTACATAGTAGATGCTGTTCAAAAGAAATGGTTGGATAACTGGATCAAAACAGATTTTAAAGGCGGTAAGAAAAATAAAGATCTATGGGTTCAATATTATCAACTTGCAACCACATTGCAAATTCAGTTTCATTGGGTGAAAGGGCATGCAGATAATCCTTACAATAATAGATGTGACGAATTAGCTACCCTTGCAGCTGACAATGGTCCCTGGGAAATTGATACAGAATTCGAGAAAATCTAGTGGGTCGAGTTAATTAAATCTATTTTATTAGATCGCTTTAAACTTTGGTACTGCTAAACGGAACGCTCCAAATAATACCGCACCAAAAACCAAAGTTCCTGCTACACTATTTGGATAGAACGGTAAGCCATCTGCCAACCCTCAATGTCTTCAACGCGACGGATTGGCATGGTTACTGTGCTTGGTGCTTGGTTCGGGGTGCTTGGTTCGGGGTGCTTGGTTCGGGGTGCTTGGATAAATCCTGCCTGTCTCGCAGGTTATGGACTTTTCCTCAACCAGGAACAAAGCACCCCGAACCAAGAACTAAAGCACCAAGAACTCTTCTATCTCTTTTTCATTAACTCGGACAATGCCACAGCGCGGATGATGTCTTTCACTCGGTATTCGTTTGTTTTGGCAGCCGCTTCGATGGCTTTGATGTCGTCATGGTCGTCGACGGTGAGCACTCGACGTAAGGCGTAGGTGCAAAGGTGTTCGATGAACGCTCGGGCGATGTGGCTGCGGTCTTCAAT
>JALRFB010000127.1 GCA_023256555.1 Sediminibacterium sp.
ATAAAAATCCTTCGAAAGATCCCATTACCTCCTATCAGGTCGTAGGGAATTCTAACAGTAAATTAAACGTGAATCATATCGGAAGTAATATTCCCTCATCTCCCCCAATGCTTATTAGGAAGCAAGTGGAAAATACTTTAATGAAGGAACTAAAAAATATGAAACTTAACTCAGTTGAAAACCAATCAACACACCAAAACTTGCCGAATTTGGAAAATAAAGGAAACGAATTCTTCGAGAATTTCGATAACGAGAACGATAATGTAAATGACCACTCCAATGAGAATATTTTAGAAAAAAGCAAAATGGAAATAAGGAATAAATCTTTGAATGTTTCAAATAATCACATAGAAAGAAACAATTCGAATATTTCTATTGGTTTGATTGCGCGCTTCGTGATATGATCGGATGGTTAATAAACCGGCATACTCTCCTTGAGCACCACTATTAGGTTGTAAGCTACATGCAGTGAATCCAGTTGTTTCACATAAGTATTCGCTTAACTCTTTTGCTATTTCTTGGTAACCCTTGGTTTGCTCTGATGGAGCAAACGGGTGTAAACCACCAAAACATGGCCAGCTCACTGGGATCATTTCAGTTGCAGCATTTAATTTCATGGTGCAACTTCCCAAGCTAATCATACTAGTATTCAAAGAAAGATCTTTGTTTTCCAATTGCTTGATATAACGCATAATCTGTGTTTCACTATGATGTGAATTAAACACTGGGTGCTGTAAATAAGTACTTGTTCTTACTAAGCTTGCTGGGATATTGGCGTTTTTCACTGCGGCATTTTGTGCTGTAGCTTTTTTACCTGTTAATTGTTCAAATAGTGTAACAATTTGTTGAACTGTATCAATGGAACTTGTTTCATCCAAGCTTATGCTAACTGTGCCGTCATTAAAATAATTAAAATTAACTGCCGCCGCAGTAGCTAATTTATATAAAGCACTTGCATCAAATCCTTTGATATGTATTGTATCGAAATAGGCAGCATTCAATTGCTCGATTCCTAAAGTAGAAAGTTGTTGTTCTAAAGATTGTGTTAATCCATGTACTCTTGATGCGATCGTTTTTAATCCTTCAGGTCCATGGTATACAGCATACATTACCGCCATGTTCGCAAGTAATGCTTGAGCCGTACAAATATTGGAAGTAGCTTTTTCTCTCTTAATATGTTGTTCTCTAGTTTGTAATGCCATTCTTAATGCACGATTGCCTTGAGCGTCAATGCTTACACCAATCAATCTTCCTGGCATTCCTCTTTTAAATTCGTCTTTTGTGGCAAAGTAAGCAGCATGTGGTCCACCAAAGCCCATTGGCACACCAAATCTTTGCGTATTACCCACTGCTACGTCTGCATTTAATTCAGCTGGACTTTTTAAAACAGTCAATGCAAGAATATCAGCTACCAATATTACATATCCACCTGCCTGATGTACTGTATCAATGAATGCAGTATAGTCTTCAATGCTACCATGTGCATTTGGATATTGTAAAATAGCACCAAAATAAGTATTGTCGATGTTAGCAGTTGTATAACTGCCTTCCACTAATTCAATATTAATTGGAGTAGCTCTGGTTTTTAAAACAGATTTTGTTTGAGCAAAAATAGATTGATCAACAAATAATTTTGTTTGTGTTGCATGCTCTGTTTTATTAGCATGATTATAGATCATCGCCATTGCTTCTGCTGCTGCAGTAGCTTCATCTAATAAAGAGGCATTTGCAATAGCCATTCCTGTTAAATCAGTGATCATGGTTTGAAAGTTCAATAAACTTTCTAAACGTCCTTGTGCAATTTCTGCTTGGTAAGGTGTATACTGTGTATACCATCCTGGATTTTCAAATATATTTCTTAGAATAACACTTGGCGTGATGGTGCCATAATAACCTTGACCAATACAATTTGTGGCAATAACATTTTTTGAGCCAATGGACTTTAATGACCCTAATAATTCAAATTCAGATATCCCAGCAGGAATATTCATTGGCTTTTTCAAGCGTATAGAAGCTGGAATCGTTTTTTCAATTAATACATCTAAAGAGGGGGCTCCAATAGCTGCTAACATTTTGTTTGTTTCTGTTGCATTGGGTCCAATATGTCTTTGGATAAATTCTGCGCCGCTGTTATTCATTTTCGACTGTATTGAGAAGGTTAAAAATTGCCACAAATATAGTCAATAAATAGGCGGAGTAGCTCTTTGTTTAAGAGTTTTGCAATTGGTTGGGGAAAGCTTGTGGATGACTGTTAAATGGTTTACATTTGAATTCTATTATGGAGCCATCCCTTGAACAATATTTTGAAAAACCTGCCCCAGAAGTACTTAAAAAGTTTCAAAACTTCTTAAAAAGGGTTGAAAAGAAGCAAATCTTAAAAGTATTGCCTGATTTGCACGATTTAGCTTTTGACAAGATTGATTGCTTGGATTGTGCTAGATGTTGTAAAAACTATTCTCCTAGGTTTAAAACCCCCGATATTAAGCGCATCAGCAAACACTTAAAGCTAAAAGAAAGTGTATTTATTGAAAAGTACTTATTGTTGGACAACGAAGGAGATTATGTAACCAATACAAAACCTTGTCCTTTTTTAGGAGCAGACAATGCATGTTCTATTTATGATCAAAGACCATCTGATTGTGAAAGATTCCCTTATACAGATGAAGATGTTTTTTTCAAAAGAACTGCGATTACTTTAAAGAATGCCGAGTTTTGTCCTGCTGTACATGTGGTGATGACGGAACTACTGAAGAAATAAAGATTAGTATTCCATCTTTCTTAAACTAGGTGCTTTGAACCAAGTGGTGGTGACTACAATTAAAGTCATAACGCCTCCAAATACAACAGAGGGTACTACGCCAAGTGCTCTTGCTGCAACACCACTTTCAAATTGTCCTAGTTCATTGCTGCTATTGATAAACATGGAGTTTACACTCATGACCCTGCCACGCATATGATTTGGTGTTTTTAATTGTATAATGGTTCCTCTTACAATCATACTAAAGCCATCTAATATGCCACTTAGTAAAAGAGCAGTAAAAGAAATCCAGAAGGTAGTAGATAATGCAAAAACAATAATGCATAATCCAAATCCGCCCACTGCCAACAATAATTTTTTACCTTGTTGTTGATTCACTGGGAAAATAGTGATGATAAATATAATAATGATGGCACCTATATCTGCTGCTGCATTGAGCCATCCAAATCCAATAGGCCCTACTTTTAAAATATCTTTTGCAAATACAGGTATCATGGCTACAGCTCCACCAAACAATACTGCAAATAAGTCAAGCGATAAGGCGCCTAAGACTTCTTTTGTTTGAACCACAAAACGAATTCCTTCTTTTACACTCTCCAAAGTTTTTTGTTCTGCTATCTGACCATGTGGTTGTTTGGGTTTAATCTTTGAAATAAAAATAAATCCTATACTTACCATTGCTAGCACAATCCAAAGTGAACCAGTATTACCAAAGCCTGCAATAAAAAATCCAACCATGGCGTGTCCCAATACAGAAGCACTTAGCCAAATTCCTTGATTCCAAGTTGTAGCATTTTGTAATAATTCTTTCGGAATGATTTCGCCCACTAAAGTGCCAAAGCTTGGTCCGGTAAAAGACCTGATTATACCTGTACAAAAAATAACAAAATAGATGCCAATAGCTATTTGCAAGTTGCTAAACTTTACAGATGCTAAATTGGTAGAGAGTAATAACAGTGCGATAGCGCAAACCCAATAAAGGGCAACTCCTTTTAATAGTAGTTTTCTTTTTTCACTAATATCAATTACATGACCAGCATATAATGCAAGTGAAACTGCAGGGATCACTTCTGCTAATCCAATCAATCCAATTGCAAAAGGCTCATTGGTTAGTTCATATATCCACCATCCCACCAAAGTTCCCATCATCCTAAGTCCCATGATAAAAAGAAAGCGACCAATC
>JALRFB010000128.1 GCA_023256555.1 Sediminibacterium sp.
GGGCATGCTGTCCAAAATGCATTGGAATACAATGAATTACGATCAATTACAGCAATTGGGATTATTTGAACAAAGAGAAATTTGGCAAATTTTAAGAGAAAGAAAAGAGCAGGGGATAGCAAAGTCTTGGGTGGAGATGGTGGTTCAATATGATTTGAGTAAAGAACAGGCCCATGTTTTAAAAAATAGGACGGATATACAGTAGCTGAATAAAGAAAAGTAGAAAAAATTTGAATTATTGAAAATTATGCTTAGTTTGGATCTAGGATTTATTTCCTGGTTCCCGATTGCTTGCTTAAAAAAATCCCGCTTTATTGCGGGATTTTTTGTTGGTACACCATTAAATAAGTTATTGTGCTTTTTTGAATATTTGATTCACTGCACCACCCAACATTGGGAATTTTTCTTTTACAAATGCAGCAATGGTTTCGATAGATTGCTTTGCTTGTTCAGGAGTTACTCCAGCTTCTTTTACTAGACGATCAATTAGTTCTTGCATAAAATGTATTTTAATTTTTTAATAAGACTTTTTGTTAAGCCACTTTTAGTGCGCTCAATTTACTTTTATCAAACATTTGTTGAGCATATTCAACAGTTACATGAAATTCTTTGGTCTCAGTGCCTGGCAATTCAAACATGGCTTGTGTAAATAAACTTTCACAAATACTCCTTAAACCTCTTGCGCCTAATTTATATTCCATTGCTTTGGAAGTAATAAAATCAAATACAGCTGGATCAATGGATAATTTGATTTTTTCTATATCAAATAAATGGGTGTATTGTTTGATTAAAGCATTCTTTGGTTCTGTTAGGATACTTCTTAAAGTTTCTGCATCTAAAGGTTCTAAATGCGTTACAATAGGTAAACGCCCTAGCATTTCCGGGATTAATCCAAAGCTTTTGATGTCTTGCGCATTCACAAAACGCAACAAATTCTTTCTTTGTAATTCTTGTTCGTCTTTGTTTACACTAAATCCAATGGCATTGGTATTAATTCTTCTTGCGATAATTTTATCAATTCCATCAAAAGCACCACCACAAATAAACAAGATGTTTTTAGTGTCTACTTTGATCATTTTTTGATCAGGATGTTTACGGCCACCTTGAGGGGGTACGAGCACTTCTGTACCTTCTAACATTTTTAATAAACCTTGTTGTACACCTTCGCCGCTAACATCTCTTGTGATAGATGCATTATCTCCTTTTCGAGCTATCTTATCAATCTCATCAATGTAAACAATGCCTCTTTCAGCAGCTTCTACATCGTAGTCGCAGTTTTGCAATAATCTTGTAAGCATGCTTTCCACGTCTTCACCCACATAGCCTGCTTCTGTAAAAACAGTTGCATCTACAATAGCAAAAGGTACATTTAATAATTTTGCAATGGTCTTTGCCAATAAGGTTTTGCCTGTACCCGTTTCTCCAATCATGATCACGTTACTTTTCTCAATTTCTACTTCATTTTTAGCACTAGTAGGTAAGTTGATACGCTTGAAGTGATTGTATACAGCTACTGATAATATTTTCTTGGCTTCGTCCTGACCAATAATATATTGATCTAAGAATGCTTTGATAGCAATAGGTTTTTGAATGGTTAAAGCACCAGCTTTGCCATCTACTTTTTTCTGATGAAATTCTTTATCAATTATTTCATGAGCATGTTCAATGCAATTTTCACATATATGACCTTCTTGACCAGCAATTAAAATCTTTACTTCGTCTCTACTTCGGCCGCAAAAAGAACAATGTATGGTAGTTGATTTACTCATTTTCATTTTTGATTATTATAAAGATTTTGCAATCTTATCTACGATACCATATTTAACTGCTTCTTCTGCGTTCATCCAATAGTCTCTGTCAAAATCTGACATAATTTGTTCCATTGATTTACCACAGTTTTTAGCTAAAATTTGTGCACCTAATTCTTTTGTTTTTCTAATTTGCTCCGCTTGAATTTCAATGTCAGCACTAGTTGCTTGGAAATAACCTCCTAAGCTTGGTTGGTGAATCATTACTTCTCCATGTGGGAAGATGCTACGCTTTCCTTTCTCACCCATGCTTAATAAAATAGAACCCATGCTTGCCGCTAGTCCCATACAAATGGTATGAACAGGGCTCTTGATTAAATTCATTGTATCAAACATTACCATTCCAGAAGTTACTACACCACCTGGACTATTGATATAAAAATTAATTTCAGCACCAGGTTTATCAGCGTCCAATAATAGTAATTTGGTGACAATATCTTTTGCAGACTTATCATCTACCTGACCCCATAAGTAAATAGCTCTTTTCTCAAAAAAGATTTGTTCCATCTTTCTATTCAAGAAACTTGGAGCATTCTCTTCTTTCTTGTCTGCTTTAGTTTCTTCTTCGTCTTCCATTAAAAATGCGTTATTGATCATCATATATAGTTATTTTTTCACTTTGCGTGGGTTAGTTAATAATACTTCATCTACCAATCCGTATGCTTTTCCTTCTGCAGCTGTCATCCAGAAATCTCTATCACAATCTTTAGCTACAGTATCCACCTCTTTATGTGTATGAATAGCAATTACTTCATATAGTTCATGTTTTAATTTCTTGATTTCTCTAGCAGTGATTTCAATATCTGTAGCTTGACCACCAATTGCACCACTTGGCTGGTGTAACATGATTCTACTATGCTTTAAAGCAGTTCTTTTGCCTTCCACACCAGCACATAATAAAATAGCGCCCATACTTGCAGCCATGCCTGTACAGATAGTAGCCACATCTGGACTAATAAATTGCATGGTATCATAAATACCTAACCCTGCATATACACTTCCGCCTGGGCTATTGATATACATTTGAATATCTTTGGTTCTATCGGTGCTTTCTAAGAATAATAATTGAGCAGTCACAATATTTGCTACATAATCATTAATTCCTTCACCTAAGAAAATAATACGATCCATCATTAATCGACTAAACACATCCATGCTTGCTACATTCATCGGTCTCTCTTCAATAATGTAGGGTGTAAGGTTAGTTACACTGTTTTGGTATTGATGTAGTGTATTGCTACTAATTCCTCTATGCTTTACAGCGTACTTTTCAAATTCTTTTCCTAAGTTCATATGTATATTTTTCTAATGTAGTAAAGGTAAAACCTATTCCCCTAAGCTAGAACAAAAAGGGTGCCAAACTTAATAAGTTGGATTAAAAAGGCCCTCCTTTTTTACTGGAGGGCCTTGAATATCAGTTTATTTGGCTTTTGATAGCCTAAAAGAGACTAGTGCTTGTGATTCTGCAATTTTTCTGCAAATTTCTCAGCAGTAATTTTTTCTTCTTTTGCTGTCACAGTTGCTTCTACTGCTTGGAATAATTTGTCAGTGCTAATTCTGTGATAGCTATCTTCTACAAATTTTCTGTCTTGCATCATTCTATTGGCATAATCATCCATCCATTGGTTGTTATCTCCCATAGCGCCTAATTGGCCACCCATGTAGCTTAATAATTGTTGTTTTGCAAAATCTTTTAAATCTTCTGCACCTACTTCAATTTTATGATCAGCAATTAATTGTGTACTAATTAAAGTCCACTTTAATTGATCTTGGAATACTGGGTATTCTTTTTCTGCTTCTTCTTCGCTTCTTTGTTTTTCACCACCGTTTTGTAACCAACGTTTTAAGAATGCAGTAGGGAAATCCATCTTCGTGTTATCGATTAGGGCATGATATATTTGATCATGCACTTGATTACGTGCTTGTTGATCATAATATCCTTCTATATCTTTTTTGATAGCTTCTCTAAATTCGGCTTCTGTTTTGATAGTTTGATTAGGGTAGGTAACAGTGAATAAAGTTTCGTCCAAAGCCGCTTTTTCTACAATACCTACTTTAGTGATTAACACTTTAAAATATTTATCAGCATCATCTTTTGTTAAACCTAAATCAGCTAAAATAAT